>NZ_JBSGTX010000002.1:0-96137 GCF_053607625.1 Streptomyces sp. NPDC055103 | reverse complement strand
GGGGGGCGTGCGTCTGGCCTCGCGGGCCCGGGGCCCCGCCCGCTGGGGGGGGGGGGGGCGGGCGGGCCGGGGGGGGGGGGGGGGGGGGGGGGGGGGGGGGGGCCCCCCCCGCCCCGGGTGGAGAAGGATCAGACGGTCGCGGAGTACTGGCTGTCCTTCATGAGGAAGGTCGCCAGCGGCTTGCCGTCGGCGTTCGACATGGCGCTGAAGGTGATGCCCAGGGTGGACGCCGCCTTGCGGGCCAGCTTGATGTCGTCGGACGCGGTGACCTGGCCGCGCGGGATGATGAACCGGTACGTGACCGCGGTGTTGCTCCCGGCCTTGACGTCGGTGAACTCCAGGCCGAGGGCGCGGGCATCCGCGTACGGACGCTCGGCGATCTCGTACTTGTAGGTCTCCGCCTGCGCGGCCGGGTCGGCCTCGACCTTGCCGCCGCCCATGAAGAACGGCAGCGTGTTCTCGTTGAACTGGAGCATGGAGAACTTCAGCGAGAGGTCACGGGCCGAGTAGATGTAGTGGATCGGGGAGACCGACTGCCACGAGTCGATGGCCTCCAGCTTGTCCTTCTTCGAGAAGGTGACGCCGTCGCCGGTGGTGAAGCCGAGGTCCGTCCAGCCGGTCCAGTCGGCGGAGGGCTCGCCGGCGCCGAAGGCGGGGGCGGCGGTGCCGACGTTGGCCACGTAGAGCTTGCCGGTGCCGGCGACGCGGATCTCGGCCGAGTTGTTTCCTGCCATGGTGGTTTTCTCCTTGTGATGGGGTGAAGGCACCGCCCCGGGCGTGAGACCCGGGTACGGCAAAGGCCCCGCCGGACGGCGAGGCCTGGTCTGTGGGGTGAGCGGCCGTCAGGGAGCCGGAGCGGCTCAGAAGACGCTCAGGGAGAGGCGGATCACGCAGAGGTAGCGGTTGGCGCCCCGGTAGAGGTAGTCGGGCAGCCAGCGCGGCCCGTCCTGCTCCTCCACGTCGTGGACGACGTTGTCGGCGCCGATCTGCTTGCCGATGGTGGCGAGCAGGCACCGCCGGGCCGCGTTGGCGAGGACGTGGGCCGCGTTCTTGGTCGGCCCGTACACCTCAAACTCGATCAGCGGCATGTCGACGTGCAGGTCGCCGATCCAGGCGCCGCCGCGGCGGTTCACCAGGACGGCGCTCTGCGTGCCGTCGAAGCCGGCCGGCGCGTTGACCGCGATGGTCGCGCCGGCCAGGGCGGGGTCGGCCTTGAGGACGTCGACGACCAGCTTCTCGACGTCCGGGAACGCACTCGGGGGAGTGGTCATGACGGTTCTCCTCAGGGGAGGGGAGGGATGGCGGGACGGGGTGCCGCCCGGGGCGCTCCGGCGGGAGGGGGCGGGGCGCGGCAGCGCACCCGGACGGCGGACGGCGGAGCCGCGTCCCGTCCTGCGGGCGCAGCTCCGCCGCTGCACCAACTGTGACAGCGATCGTGCGCGCACGCAACTAGAACGGTGAGGGGATGTGGCGGAACCCCTGGAGGGATCCGCCACCCGACCCGCACCAGGGACGGACCCCGACCCGCACCAGGGACGGACCCGGATCCGCACCAGGGACGGACCCCGACCCGCACCAGGGACGGACCCCGACCCGCACCAGGGACGGACCCCGACCCGCACCAGGGACGGACCCGGATCCGCCCGGCCCCCGGGGACACCCCCTCGATAGGTTGGCCGCCACCGAACCGAGGGAGCCGACCGTGACCGCCGACCGCCCCCGCCTGCTCTACGTGACCGACCTGGCCTACCCGGCCAACGGACGGCGCTACGGCGACGAGGACATCCACCTCACCGCGCGGCTGCGCGCCGACTTCGACCTGGCCCTCTGCCACCCGCTCGACGCCGCCGCCCTCATGGAGGGCTTCGACGCCGTCGTCGTCCGCAACAGCGGCCCGGTCCTCGCCTACGAGAAGGAGTACGAGGCCTTCCGCGCGCGGGCCCTGGCCCTCGGCACCCGCGTCTACAACCCGCTCCACGGGCGCGGTGACATGGCCGGCAAGCAGTACCTGCTCGACCTCACCGCCGCCGGGTACCCCGTCATCCCCACCGTCGACCGCCCCGAGGACCTCCACCGGCTGCCCGCCGCCACGGAGTACGCGGTCAAGCCCAAGGCCGGCGCCGACTCCATAGGACTGCGCTTCCTGCCGCCCGAGGAGCTCCCCGGCCTCGTCTACGACGAGCTCCTCGTCCAGCCCCGCGTCCCCTTCCGGTACGAGGTCTCCTTCTACTTCGTCGACGACCTCTTCCAGTACGCCCTGTACGCCCCCGACCCCGAGCGCCGCTGGATCCTGGAGCCGTACGAACCGACCGCCGAGGACCTCGTCCTCGCCCGCCGCTTCATCGACTGGAACACCCTCGACCACGGCATCCAGCGCGTCGACGCCTGCCGCACCCCGGAGGGGGAGCTGCTCCTCGTCGAGCTGGAGGACCTCAACCCCTACCTCTCCCTCGACCGCGTCCCCGAGCCGGTGCGCGAGCGCTTCGCCGCCACCCTGGTCCGCTCCCTCCACGCCTTCCTGGCGGCATGACCACGTGACGGCGTGACGGCATGACGAAGCGCCCCGAGTCCGGAAGATCCGGACTCGGGGCGCTTCGGTGACGAACGGTCAGGCGGTCGGTCAGGCGGTACTCGTACGGGTACGGCGGCGGGCCAGCCGCTCCGCCGCGAACACGTCCTCCAGGCGGAAGAGCTGGGCGCGGCCCGCCTTGCCCGCGGCCCGCAGGTGTCCCAGCTGCACCCACTTGCGGATCGTCGCGGGGGCGACCCCGGCCTCCTCGGCGGCGAGCGGCCCGGGGATCAGCGCGGGCAGCGCGGGCAGTCCGGACAGCGCCGGCATCGCGGGCGAGCTCAGCATGAGGTGGTCCCCTTCGTGTCGTCCATCGCCGCTTCGATCTCCTCGGTACGGGTCCCCGAGGCCTCCGTCAGTTCCGCCCACTCGCTCTCCGGCCACAGGTGCCGGTACGCGGGGTCGTCCTGACAGCCGCACGCCGCGTCCGTGCACACGCACGCCGGGTTCACGCACAGCACCGCGCGCCGGTCGGGGAACGCCCGCAGCGACACCGAGTCGCACCACGGGCAGCGCCCCGAGACCCGGACGATCGTCTCCGCGTCACCCAGCGTCCGGGCGCAGCGGCGGGCCATCCGCCGGATCTCGTCCCGGACGTGCCGGGCGAGGACCGGGTGGGCGGCGACGGCGTCGAGCAGGCCGACGATCCGCCGGAGCCGCTCGATCACCCCGGCCCGGCGCGGCCGCGGCAGGGCGAGCCGGGCGCAGACCGCCTCCTCCAGCTCGACCACGCCGTCGGTGATGTCCCGGATGGCGTCGGAGATGTGGAGCCGGATCGGGGCGGCGCCGTGCCCGGGAACGGAGAGGCCGTGCCGCTGTTCGAGGAGCAGCGCCTCGCGCCGCTCCTCGCGGATCAGCTCGTCGCGGCCGGGGTGCGGGGCGGTGGGGGCGGTCCCGGCGGGGGAGCGGCGGCCGGGCGCCAGCTCCTCGGAGAGCTCGGGAAACTGCCGTACGAGGGAGGCGGTCCAGAGGGCGATGTCCCGCAGCACGAGCTCGACAGCGCTCGCGCTGTTCGGAGAGCCCGGGTCCGGAACGCTCGCGCTCTTCGGGAGGGTCGGGCTGTCAGGGGCGCTCGCGCTGCTCAGGGGGCTCGCGACGCTGGCGGTGAGGTCAGCCACGGCGGCGACTCCCCGCAAGCGCGACCGCCTTCGCGACGCGCTCCGCGTCCGCCGGGCGGCCGTTGCGCCACAGGCGGCCCGCGCAGACGCCGTCGAAGTAGCTCTCGGCCGGGGCCACGGCCGCCTCGCACTCGCGGCGGACGGGGCAGTCGGCGCAGGCGCGCAGCGCCGGGGCCGCGTCCTTGGGGCGGCGGGCGAAGACGACGGACGGGGAGAGGCCGGCGCACGCGGCGGAGGCCTGCCAGGGGGACGGGTCGGTCG
Source organism: Streptomyces sp. NPDC055103 (assembly GCF_053607625.1). Lineage (NCBI taxonomy): Bacteria > Bacillati > Actinomycetota > Actinomycetes > Kitasatosporales > Streptomycetaceae > Streptomyces > Streptomyces sp. NPDC055103. The sequence goes on along the minus strand of NZ_JBSGTX010000002.1, from coordinate 92,189 downwards.
GGAACAAGAGGTTTCTCCACGGTCCGGGGCCACCGGGGCGCCCATGGGGCCGGTGGGGCTTCTGGTGCTCAGGGGGCCGGCGAGTGCGGCGATGAGCAGCCTTACACGTTGCGTGCGAGCGCGCAACAAACTTATGGGGATGCCCCGACCAGGTCTTCATCGATTCGACACGATTGCGTGCCCGAAAGCACGTAATTCTGTGCGCGCAAGCACGCTAAGGTGAGGCCTCCGGAGGGTGGGGAGTGAGGGAGCGGTACACATGACCAGTCAAGGGCTCGACGAATTCGCGGGTTGGGTCGAAGGCCTGATGAGAGCGCGCGGATACGACATCGACAGTCCCCGCGGCGGCGGGAAGTCCCGGATCGCGGACGAGGCCGGGGTGCACCGCGCCGCCGTGACCCGTCTGCTGCAGCGGCAGAGCATGCCCGACCTGGAGACCATGCGCCGGATCGCCCCGCTCCTCGGGGTCTCCGTCCGGGACATGCTGATCCGGTCCGGCCGGGTCACCCCCGAGGAGCTGCCGCTCGCGGCGGACCTGCTGCCGCCCAACGACTGGCAGCCGACCATGGAGGACTTCGCGCGCTGGCTCGGCGTGCCCGACGAGCGTCTGGGCGTCTTCGTCAAGGTCGTGAACCAGTTCCTGGAGCCCGCCGAGGAGGGCCTGGACGACGCGGCGGCCGTCGAGGCGAGGCGTACCGCGCGCGACTGACCGCCACCCGCCTGGACGGACCCGGTCGCCGGGCCCGTCCCGGCGACCCCCTTCAGGCGGCTCTCGCGGTGATCCCCCGGGCGATCCGGCACGTCCCGGCGCGCCCGGGGCTGCGCGTGCGTGGCCATTTGTTTTGACCGGAGTCCATGCGATAGGTACGCTCATGCCTTGTGCCTGGGGTGTGCCTGGGCTCCCGTGCGTGTCTTCCGCCGCACGGCGAGTCCGCGAAACGGCCACCGTGATCCGCGCCTTTTCCGCCTTCGGCGGAGGTCCGCGAATTCGACACACCCGACCGCGTGGGTCGGCGAATGTTCCAGGTTAGTTTCACCGACGGCACACAGAAACCGGAGAAGTAGTGCCTACGATCCAGCAGCTGGTCCGTAAGGGCCGGCAGGACAAGGTCGAGAAGAACAAGACGCCCGCACTCGAGGGTTCCCCTCAGCGTCGTGGCGTCTGCACGCGCGTGTTCACGACCACCCCGAAGAAGCCGAACTCGGCCCTCCGTAAGGTCGCGCGTGTGCGTCTGACCTCGGGCATCGAGGTCACGGCCTACATCCCGGGTGAGGGTCACAACCTGCAGGAGCACTCCATCGTGCTCGTGCGTGGTGGCCGTGTGAAGGACCTGCCGGGTGTTCGCTACAAGATCATCCGCGGTTCCCTCGACACGCAGGGCGTCAAGAACCGTAAGCAGGCTCGCAGCCGCTACGGCGCCAAGAAGGAGAAGTAAGAATGCCTCGTAAGGGCCCCGCCCCGAAGCGCCCGGTCATCATCGACCCGGTCTACAGCTCTCCTCTTGTCACCTCGCTGATCAACAAGATCCTGCTTGACGGCAAGCGTTCCACCGCCGAGCGCATCGTGTACGGCGCCATGGAGGGTCTTCGCGAGAAGACCGGCCAGGACCCGGTCATCACGCTGAAGCGCGCGCTTGAGAACGTCAAGCCGTCCCTCGAGGTCAAGTCCCGCCGTGTCGGTGGCGCCACCTACCAGGTGCCGATCGAGGTCAAGCCGGGCCGCGCGTCCACGCTGGCCCTCCGCTGGCTCGTCGGTTACTCCCGCGCCCGTCGCGAGAAGACCATGACCGAGCGCCTTCTGAACGAGCTGCTCGACGCCTCCAACGGCCTCGGCGCTGCTGTCAAGAAGCGTGAGGACACGCACAAGATGGCCGAGTCCAACAAGGCCTTCGCGCACTACCGCTGGTAGTCGCAACCCACATCGAGACCGAGAGAAGACTGAGCCGATATGGCTACCACTTCGCTTGACCTTGCCAAGGTGCGCAACATCGGCATCATGGCGCACATCGACGCGGGCAAGACGACCACCACCGAGCGGATCCTGTTCTACACCGGTGTCTCTTACAAGATCGGTGAAGTCCACGACGGCGCTGCCACGATGGACTGGATGGAGCAGGAGCAGGAGCGCGGCATCACGATCACGTCCGCCGCGACGACCTGCCACTGGCCGCTCGAGAATGTCGATCACACGATCAACATCATCGACACGCCGGGTCACGTCGACTTCACCGTCGAGGTGGAGCGTTCGCTGCGCGTGCTCGACGGTGCTGTCACCGTGTTCGACGGTGTGGCCGGCGTCGAGCCCCAGTCCGAGACCGTTTGGCGACAGGCGGACCGCTACGGCGTCCCGCGTATCTGCTTCGTCAACAAGCTCGACCGTACGGGCGCCGACTTCCTGCGCTGCGTCGACATGATCGTGAACCGCCTCGGCGCGGTCCCGATCGTCATGCAGCTGCCCATCGGCGCCGAGATGGACTTCCAGGGTGTTGTGGACCTCGTCCGCATGAAGGCCCTGGTCTGGTCCGCGGACGCGTCCAAGGGCGAGATGTACGACGTCGTCGACATCCCGGAGAACCTCACCGAGCTCGCCGAGGAGTACCGCGGCAAGCTCATCGAGTCCGTCTCCGAGAACGACGAGGAGCTCATGGAGCTCTTCCTCGAGGGCGTCGAGCCCACCGAGGAGCAGCTCTACGCCGCCGTCCGTCGCATCACCATTGCCTCCGGCAAGGGTGGCGGCGAGAAGACGGTCACCCCCGTCTTCTGTGGCACCGCGTTCAAGAACAAGGGCGTCCAGCCCCTGCTCGACGCGGTCGTGCGCTACCTTCCCTCCCCCCTGGACGTCGAGGCCATCGAGGGCCACGACGTCAAGGACGCGGAGCTGGTCGTCAAGCGCAAGCCGTCCGACGACGAGCCGCTGTCGGCCCTCGCGTTCAAGATCGCGAGCGACCCGCACCTCGGCAAGCTCACCTTCGTCCGGATCTACTCCGGTCGCCTGGAGGCCGGCACCGCGGTGCTGAACTCCGTCAAGGGCAAGAAGGAGCGCATCGGCAAGATCTACCGCATGCACGCGAACAAGCGTGAGGAGATCGACTCGGTGGGCGCCGGCGACATCGTCGCCGTCATGGGCCTGAAGCAGACCACCACCGGTGAGACGCTGTGCGACGACAAGAACCCGGTCATCCTGGAGTCCATGGACTTCCCGGCGCCGGTCATCCAGGTCGCGATCGAGCCCAAGTCCAAGGGTGACCAGGAGAAGCTGGGTGTCGCCATCCAGCGTCTCGCGGAGGAGGACCCCTCCTTCCAGGTGCACTCGGACGAGGAGACCGGCCAGACCATCATCGGTGGTATGGGCGAGCTTCACCTCGACATCCTCGTCGACCGTATGCGTCGCGAGTTCAAGGTCGAGGCGAACGTCGGCAAGCCGCAGGTCGCGTACCGCGAGACGATCCGCAAGGTCGTCGAGCGCGTGGACTACACCCACAAGAAGCAGACCGGTGGTACCGGTCAGTTCGCCAAGGTGCAGATCGCGATCGAGCCGATCACGGACGGCGACGCCACGTACGAGTTCGTGAACAAGGTCACCGGTGGCCGCATCCCGAAGGAGTACATCCCTTCGGTCGACGCGGGTGCGCAGGAGGCCATGCAGTTCGGCATCCTGGCCGGCTACGAGATGACCGGCGTCCGCGTCATCCTTCTCGACGGTGGCTACCACGAGGTCGACTCCTCCGAGCTGGCGTTCAAGATCGCCGGTTCGCAGGCCTTCAAGGAGGCCGCGCGGAAGGCTTCGCCGGCCATCCTCGAGCCCATGATGTCCGTCGAGGTCACCACGCCCGAGGACTACATGGGTGAGGTCATCGGCGACATCAACTCCCGCCGTGGCCAGATCCAGGCCATGGAGGAGCGCAGCGGCGCTCGCGTCGTGAAGGGCCTCGTGCCCCTCTCGGAGATGTTCGGCTACGTCGGAGACCTCCGCAGCAAGACCTCGGGTCGCGCAAGCTACTCGATGCAGTTCGACTCCTACGCCGAGGTTCCGCGGAACGTCGCCGAGGAGATCATCGCGAAGGCCAAGGGCGAGTAGCTCTCCCGAGTTCACGCTTTAGGCTTGACACCAGTCGCCGGGGCTCGACCCCCGAAACCCGAGGAATCGGGCCCCGGTGGATGGCATCCCAGCAAAGATCACCTGGCGCCGATGAAGCAAGGCGTACAGAACCACTCCGCAGGAGGATTCAGTGGCGAAGGCAAAGTTCGAGCGGACTAAGCCGCACGTCAACATCGGCACCATCGGTCACATTGACCACGGTAAGACGACCCTCACGGCCGCCATTACCAAGGTGCTGCACGACGCGTACCCGGACCTGAACGAGGCCTCGGCCTTCGACCAGATCGACAAGGCTCCCGAGGAGCGCCAGCGCGGTATCACCATCTCGATCGCGCACGTCGAGTACCAGACCGAGTCGCGTCACTACGCCCACGTTGACTGCCCCGGTCACGCGGACTACATCAAGAACATGATCACGGGTGCGGCGCAGATGGACGGCGCCATCCTCGTGGTCGCGGCCACCGACGGCCCGATGCCGCAGACCAAGGAGCACGTGCTCCTGGCCCGCCAGGTCGGCGTTCCGTACATCGTCGTCGCCCTGAACAAGGCCGACATGGTGGACGACGAGGAGATCCTGGAGCTCGTCGAGCTCGAGGTGCGTGAGCTCCTCTCCGAGTACGAGTTCCCGGGCGACGACCTTCCGGTCGTCCGCGTCTCGGCGCTCAAGGCGCTCGAGGGCGACAAGGAGTGGGGCGAGGCTCTCCTCGGTCTCATGAAGGCCGTCGACGAGTCGATCCCGCAGCCCGAGCGTGACGTCGACAAGCCGTTCCTGATGCCGATCGAGGACGTCTTCACGATCACCGGTCGTGGCACCGTCGTCACCGGTCGTATCGAGCGCGGCATCCTCAAGGTCAACGAGACCGTCGACATCATCGGTATCAAGACCGAGAAGACCACCACCACGGTCACCGGTATCGAGATGTTCCGCAAGCTGCTCGACGAGGGCCAGGCCGGTGAGAACGTCGGTCTGCTCCTCCGTGGCATCAAGCGTGAGGACGTCGAGCGCGGCCAGGTCATCATCAAGCCGGGTTCGGTCACGCCGCACACGAACTTCGAGGCCCAGGCCTACATCCTGTCGAAGGACGAGGGTGGCCGTCACACCCCGTTCTTCAACAACTACCGCCCGCAGTTCTACTTCCGTACCACGGACGTGACCGGCGTCGTGACCCTCCCCGAGGGCACCGAGATGGTCATGCCGGGCGACAACACCGCCATGAGCGTTGAGCTGATCCAGCCCATCGCCATGGAGGAGGGCCTCAAGTTCGCCATCCGTGAGGGTGGCCGGACCGTCGGCGCCGGCCAGGTCGTCAAGATCACTGCCTGATCTTGAAGTGACCCGGTAGCTCCACGAGCTCCACAGGGAAGGCCCCGCACCGAAAGGTGCGGGGCCTTCTCGCGTTCCCGGCCGCCTTCTACGGGCGCCAGCTCCACGGATGCCCGTCCGCGCCGAGCCCCACCACGGTCACCCCGCGCGCGCCCACGTGGAGCGCGGCCGACAGGGCGGCCCCTCCCGCCGTACGCGTACGGAGCCGGCCGCCGGCCCGCACCGCGACCCGGCCGCGCGGATCCGTACCGAGCAGCACGGTCCCGAGCGCCGATGACCGGGCGGCGACCACACCCCCGTACCCGTCGAGACCGGCGTCGCCCGAGGGGCCGAGCAGCTCGCCGGCCGCGGGCCGCCGGTAGTACAGCTCACCGCCCGCCGAGGCCACCGTGGACCCGGAGAGCGGCAGCGCCCCCGTCTTCGCCACGCCGTCCACCCAGTGCCGTACGGACTCCCGGCCCGCCGCGTACACATGCACCCGGCCCGCCGCGTCGAGCGAGACCGCGAGGCCGTCCTGGACCTCCGTGTCCCCGGGAAGCGCCCGCCACGGACCCCAGGACCCGTCCGCCGCCGACCGGACCCGTGTCGAGACGCCCTGGTCCGCGTTCCGTACGAAGAGGTGGACCCGGCCGTCCGGGGCCGTGACGGCCACCGGGGCTCCGATCCGGCGCCCCCGGTCGTCCCCGCGCTCCGGACCGCCGAGCCCGCGCCAGGCCAGGAACGGGCCGCCGGGGGAGCGCTGCTCCAGGAGCACGACCTCGCGCCGGTTCGGCCCGCCGTGCCCCTCGATCGCGGCGAACCGCACCCCGACGAGCAGCACCCGGCCGTCGTCGAGCACCGCGGAGCCGAGCGCCGGCGCGAGCGGGCCGCCGCCCAGGTCCTCCGGCTCGCCCCAGACGCCGCTGCCGGGCGCCGACTCCCGCCAGCGGGCCGCGCGCATCCCGAGGACGCCGTACGCCGCCAGCCGGCCGTCCGGCTCCTCCACGAGCGCCGGACCGGTGGCCGGCCAGCGGTGGTGCGTCGAGCGCACCCAGCCCTTGCGGTTGGTGAGCGGCCGGTCGCCGCCGACCCCGTAGTCGCCGCACCCCGAGGGGTTCCCGCACTCCCAGGACGGATCCCCGCCGTACGGGACGAGCCGGGCGGCCTTCTCCTTCAGGACCCCCGGCGGGAGGTTCTTGGGCCAGTGCCGGTTGTAGTAGCCGCGGAAGGCGGTCGTCGTGAACGCCGGTATCGGGCCCCCGTCCCGTACCGCGTCGGAGACCCACCGGCTCAGCGCCGCCCAGGTGAAGCAGGCCACCGCCGTGTGGTCCCCGTGGTCCGCGTAGCCCGGCTGCTCGCTGTCCCGCTTCCGGGTGGCCTCGTCGGTGATCCGGATGTCGGGGTCCGGGTCAAGGGTGTGCACCACGGTCGGCCGGTAGCGGCGGAGGATACCGACGAGGACACCGACCAGCCCGTCGTAGTCGTACGTCTCCGAGCGGGTCACCGGCGAGCCCGCCGACAGATGCGTCCGCAGCTCCAGGGCCCGGTCGTGCCAGAGCGCGGGCACCGCCATGTACCGGCGGTTCGTGTGCATCGGCAGGTCGAGGAAGACCAGCTCGATCCGGCGCGGGCCGCGGATGAGCGTGTCGACCTCCGCGCGACGGCCGCCGGGGAGCGTCAGGACCTCACGGCGCCACGGCGTGAACTTCGGCAGGCCGAGCGCGGCGGCGTACGTCTGGCGCAGGCCCTGCCGGCGGGCGGAGGAGTACGCGGCCCGGTCCGGAGGAGTGTCGGGCATCCCCGCGATCCGGTTCCGGCCGGTGTGCTCGCCGGCCGTCACGTACACGGAGACGAGCGGGATCCCGGAGTCGAGCAGCCGCTGCGTGTCCGGGTTCATGAAGTACAGGTCGTCGTCCGGATGCGCGGCGAACTGCATGAGCAGCGCCCGCCGGGCCCGCGTCGGGGCGATCGTCTTCCCCGGCGCGGGGTCCGCGGTCGGGGCGGTCCGGCGCGGCTCCGGCACGGAGCAGCCGGTGGCGGCCGCGGTCACCGCGAGGGCGGCGGCGCCGAGAACCGTCCGGCGCCGGTGGGTGGTGGTCACGTACGGGTCCCGTCCCCTTCGGTCTGCGGTCCCCTGTAAGACGGACTTCCGGTACCCGGGGTTGTGCGCGAAGGGGCCCCGGATGCCGGAAACGACCCCCTCGGAAAAGATCTTTGAGAAAGTTCGAGAAATACTGTCGGCTGATGTCGAGCCCGCGCCGACGGTTCCGACCATGGGGTGACAGCGCGCCACAGGGGCGCGCGGGACGAGGGGGACACCCAAGATGAAGTACGTCGCGATGATCTACGGCAACCAGGCCAAGTGGGAGTCCTTCCCGGCCGAGGCCTGGCCCGAGGCGATCGCCAAGCAGGAGGCCTTCAACCGGAAGTACCGGGAGACCGGAGAGCTGATCGGCGCGTACGGACTCGCCGACGCGGCCGCCGCCCAGCTCGTCCGCCGCGAGGGCGGGGCCCCCGCGGTCACCGACGGGCCGTACCTGGAGACCAAGGAGTACCTGGCCAGCTTCTACCTCCTCGACTGCGACAGCCTGGAGCGCGCCCAGCGGATCGCGGCGGACATGCCCTTCGCGGACGTCGACCCCGTCGAGCTCTGGCCGATCCTGCACGAGTCCGCGGCGGACGTGTGACCGGGACGACGGAGATCGAGGACCTGCTGCGCACCTGTGCGCCGCAGGTCCTCGGCACGCTCGTCCGGCGGTACGGCACCTTCGACCTCTGCGAGGACGCCACCCAGGAGGCGCTCATCGCCGCCGCGCGGCAGTGGCCCGACGAGGGGATCCCGGACAACGCGCGCGGCTGGCTCCTCACCGTCGCCCAGCGCCGGTACGTCGACCTGGTACGCAGCGAGGCCGCGCGCCGGCGCCGCGAGGAGGCCCTCTCGCTGGCCACCCCGGACTCCGAGCTCCTCGCGCCCGCCGTGGACGACGCCCCCGGGAGCGACCGGGACGACTCCCTGTCGCTGCTCTTCCTCTGCAGCCACCCCGACCTGACCCCCGCGAGCCGGATCGCGCTCACCCTGCGGGCCGTCGGCGGCCTCACCACGGCGCAGATCGCCGCCGCCTTCCTCGTCCCCGAGTCCACGATGGCGCAGCGCATCAGCCGGGCCAAGCAGACGATCAAGGCGGCGGGCGGCACGCTCGCCCTGCCCGCGGGGGAGGACCGGGCGGCCCGCCTCGCCGAGGTGCGGCACGTCCTCTACCTGATCTTCAACGAGGGCTACACGGCCAGCGGCGGCGACGAGCTCACCGCGCCCGCGCTCTCCACGGAGGCGATCCGGCTCGCCCGGCTCCTGCACCGGCTCGTCCCCGAGGACACCGAGACCGCGGGCCTGCTCGCGCTCATGCTGCTCACCGACGCTCGCCGCCCGGCCCGCACGGGCCCGCACGGCGAGCTCGTGCCGCTCGCGGAGCAGGACAGGGGCCGGTGGGACGGCGGGCTGATCGCGGAGGGCGTCGCGCTGATCAGCCGTACGCTCCCCAGGGGGCAGGTCGGCCCGTACCAGCTCCAGGCGGCGATCACGGCCGTGCACGACGAGGCCGAGTCGGCCGAGGCCACGGACTGGCCCCAGATCCTCGCCCTCTACGAGCTCCTGGAGCGGACCGGCGAGAACCCGGTGATCACGCTCAACCGCGCGGTCGCGGTCGCGATGGTCCACGGCCCGGAAGCGGGGCTTGAGCTCCTCGACGGCCTGGCGCGGGACAAGCGACTCGCCCACCACCACCGGCTGCTCGCCACCCGGGCGCACCTTCTCGAACTCCTCGGCGACGAGGAGGGCGCGGCCGGCGCCTACCGCGAGGCGGCCCGTCACGCGACGAGCGCTCCCGAGCGCCGCCATCTGACGGAGCGGGCGCGCCGGTTGGGATGAGGGGGGGCGGGAGGGGCTTCCGGGACGGCGCACGCGCCCCGACGCTTGCCCGTACGTGACGTGGGGTACAGTCTTCGCCCCCGATTGGCGGCCGGAAGGTCCCGTATGGCAGACTGTCGGGGTTGCTCGGTTGAGTGCCGATGCTGCGCGCCTCCCGTCGGGAGGACCGGAAGCGAGTCCCACAGTACTCGTCGCTCCTTCTCAGGAGCGGACGTACGGGAATCTTCCGGGAAGCGTCAGCGGGGTGCAGACCAGGCGCTCGGGTGGTGTTCTGCCCCCGGCTCGCGGTTCTGGGACCGCACCCCCTTGGTTGGGAAATCCTTCGGGATTTCTGCGTAGAGGGAGTGCGACACGCCCGACCGCGTGGGTCGGAGACAGAGTCAACAGAACCCCCGAGTCCAGAGCGTTACGAGAGACAGGACTACTAGTAGCCATGGCGGGACAGAAGATCCGCATCCGGCTCAAGGCCTACGACCACGAGGTCATCGATTCCTCGGCGAAGAAGATCGTCGAGACGGTGACGCGCACTGGTGCGTCGGTCGCGGGCCCGGTGCCGCTGCCCACTGAGAAGAACGTGTACTGCGTCATCAAGTCGCCGCACAAGTACAAGGACTCGCGCGAGCACTTCGAGATGCGCACGCACAAGCGCCTCATCGACATCCTCGACCCCACGCCGAAGACGGTTGACTCGCTCATGCGTCTCGACCTCCCGGCGGGCGTTGACATCGAGATCAAGCTCTGAGGGCGCGCGAGATGGCTAAGAACATCAAGGGCATCCTGGGCGAGAAGCTCGGCATGACGCAGGTCTGGGACGAGAACAACCGGGTCGTCCCGGTGACCGTCGTCAAGGCCGGCCCGAATGTCGTGACCCAGGTCCGTACGAACGACGTCGACGGCTACGAGTCGGTCCAGATCGCCTTCGGCGAGATCGACCCTCGCAAGGTGAACAAGCCCCTCAAGGGTCACTTCGCCAAGGCTGACGTCACCCCGCGCCGCCACCTGGTGGAGCTCCGCACCGCTGACGCCTCCGAGTACACGCTCGGCCAGGAGATCACCGCCGAGCTCTTCGAGGCCGGCGTGAAGGTCGACGTCACCGGCAAGAGCAAGGGCAAGGGCTTCGCCGGTGTCATGAAGCGCCACAACTTCCGTGGTGGCAAGGCGTCGCACGGTGCCCACCGCGTGCACCGCAAGCCCGGCTCCATCGGTGGCTGCGCCACTCCGGGTCGTGTCTTCAAGGGCATGAAGATGGCCGGTCGCATGGGTAACGAGCGTGTGACCACCCAGAACCTGACCGTCCACGCCGTTGACGCCGAGAAGGGTCTGCTGCTCATCAAGGGCGCCGTCCCCGGCCCCAACGGTGGCCTCGTCCTGGTCCGCACCGCGGCCAAGGGGGTTTGAGGAACCGATGAGCACCATTGACATCCTTTCGCCGGCAGGCGACAAGACCGGTACCGTCGAGCTCCCCGCGGAGATCTTCGGCGCCAAGGTCAGCGTTCCGCTGATCCACCAGGTCGTCGTCGCGCAGCTGGCCGCGGCCCGTCAGGGCACGCACAAGACCAAGACCCGTGGCGAAGTCCGTGGTGGTGGCAAGAAGCCGTACCGCCAGAAGGGCACCGGCCGCGCCCGTCAGGGTTCGACCCGCGCCCCGCAGTTCGCCGGTGGTGGCGTCGTCCACGGCCCGCAGCCGCGTGACTACTCCCAGCGGACCCCGAAGAAGATGAAGGTCGCCGCCCTCCGCGGTGCCCTGTCGGACCGGGCCACCCACTCCCGCATCCACGTCGTCACCGGCGTGGTCGAGGGTGGCATCTCCACCAAGGCCGCCAAGACGCTGTTCGGCAAGATCTCGGAGCGCAAGAACCTGCTCCTGGTCGTCGAGCGCTCGGACGAGGCCGCGTGGCTGTCCGCTCGTAACCTGCCCCAGGTGCACATCCTGGAGCCGGGCCAGCTCAACACGTACGACGTGATCGTCTCCGACGACGTGGTCTTCACCCAGGCCGCCCTCGAGTCCTTCGTGTCTGGCCCCCAGACCGCTGAGACCGAAGGGAGCGACGCCTGATGACTGAGGCCGTCGTCACCAGCAAGACCTTCTCGGACCCGCGCGACATTCTCGTCAAGCCGGTTGTCTCGGAGAAGAGCTACGCCCTGCTGGACGAGAACAAGTACACGTTCATCGTCGCGCCTGGCTCCAACAAGACCCAGATCAAGCAGGCCGTCGAGGCGGTCTTCTCGGTCAAGGTCACCGGGGTCAACACGATCAACCGCCAGGGCAAGCGCAAGCGCACCAAGGCCGGTTTCGGTAAGCGCAAGGACACCAAGCGCGCCATCGTGACCCTTGCCGAGGGCAACCGTATCGACATCTTCGGCGGTCCGACCGCCTAAGGGCGGTCTGGATCGTCCGGAATCGGACGAGGACTGAGAAATGGGAATCCGCAAGTACAAGCCGACTACGCCGGGCCGTCGTGGCTCCTCCGTAGCCGACTTCGTCGAGATCACGCGGTCCACGCCGGAGAAGTCGCTGGTCCGCCCCCTGCACAGCAAGGGCGGCCGTAACAACACCGGTCGGATCACGGTTCGACACCAGGGTGGCGGCCACAAGCGCGCCTACCGGGTGATCGACTTCCGTCGTCACGACAAGGACGGCGTGCCGGCGAAGGTCGCTCACATCGAGTACGACCCCAACCGCACCGCGCGCATCGCGCTGCTCCACTACGCGGACGGCGAGAAGCGCTACATCATCGCCCCGAAGAACCTGACGCAGGGTGACCGGGTCGAGAACGGCCCCGGCGCGGACATCAAGCCCGGCAACAACCTGGCGCTCCGCAACATCCCGGTCGGTACCACGATCCACGCGATCGAGCTCCGCCCCGGTGGCGGCGCCAAGTTCGCGCGCTCCGCTGGTGCCTCCGTGCAGCTGCTGGCGAAGGAGGGCACGATGGCCCACCTTCGTATGCCGTCCGGTGAGATCCGTCTCGTCGACGCCCGCTGCCGCGCCACCATCGGTGAGGTCGGCAACGCCGAGCAGTCGAACATCAACTGGGGCAAGGCCGGCCGTAAGCGCTGGCTGGGCGTTCGCCCGACCGTTCGCGGTGTGGCGATGAACCCGGTGGACCACCCGCACGGTGGTGGTGAGGGTAAGACCTCCGGTGGTCGTCACCCGGTCTCCCCGTGGGGTCAGAAGGAGGGTCGTACTCGCTCGCCGAAGAAGGCTTCGAGCAAGTACATCGTCCGCCGCCGCAAGACGAACAAGAAGCGCTAGGAGCGGGTTTAGATGCCGCGCAGTCTCAAGAAGGGACCCTTCGTCGACGGACACCTCGTAAAGAAGGTGGACGTACAGAACGAAGCCGGTACCAAGAACGTCATCAAGACCTGGTCCCGTCGCTCGATGATCATCCCGGCCATGCTCGGCCACACGATCGCGGTGCACAACGGCAAGACCCACATCCCGGTGTTTGTCACCGAGTCGATGGTCGGCCACAAGCTCGGCGAGTTCTCGCCGACGCGCACCTTCCGGGGTCACGTGAAGGACGACCGGAAGTCGAAGCGCCGCTAGTAGCGGGGTGGAATCGACCATGACAGACACTGGAAGGACAACCATGGAAGCCAGGGCCCAGGCGCGGTACATCCGCGTCACGCCCATGAAGGCCCGCCGAGTGGTGGACCTTATCCGTGGCATGGACGCCACGGAGGCTCAGGCGGTCCTGCGTTTCGCCCCGCAGGCCGCGAGCGTGCCGGTTGGCAAGGTGCTGGACAGCGCCATTGCCAACGCTGCACACAACTACGACCACACTGACGCCTCTTCGCTGGTCATCAGCGAGGCGTACGTCGATGAGGGCCCGACCCTGAAGCGGTTCCGTCCGCGTGCTCAGGGCCGTGCATTCCGGATCCGTAAGCGGACCAGCCACATCACCGTGGTCGTCAGCAGCAAGGAAGGAACCCGGTAATGGGCCAGAAGGTTAACCCGCATGGGTTCCGGCTCGGCATCACCACGGACTTCAAGTCCCGTTGGTACGCCGACAAGCTGTACAAGGACTACGTCAAGGAAGACGTCGCCATCCGTCGGATGATGACGTCCGGCATGGAGCGCGCCGGCATCTCGAAGGTTGAGATCGAGCGCACCCGTGACCGTGTGCGTGTGGACATCCACACCGCGCGTCCCGGCATCGTCATCGGCCGCCGTGGCGCCGAGGCCGACCGCATCCGCGGCGACCTCGAGAAGCTCACGGGCAAGCAGGTCCAGCTGAACATCCTCGAGGTCAAGAACCCCGAGATGGACGCTCAGCTGGTTGCTCAGGCCGTTGCCGAGCAGCTCTCCTCCCGCGTCTCCTTCCGTCGCGCCATGCGTAAGAGCATGCAGGGCACGATGAAGGCCGGCGCCAAGGGCATCAAGATCCAGTGCGGCGGTCGTCTCGGCGGCGCCGAGATGTCCCGCTCCGAGTTCTACCGCGAGGGTCGTGTGCCGCTGCACACGCTCCGCGCGAACGTGGACTACGGCTTCTTCGAGGCCAAGACGACCTTCGGTCGCATTGGCGTCAAGGTCTGGATCTACAAGGGCGACGTCAAGAACATCGCCGAGGTCCGCGCCGAGAACGCTGCGGCCCGTGCGGGTAACCGCCCGGCCCGTGGCGCCGGCGCTGGCGACCGCCCGGCCGGCCGTGGTGGCCGTGGTGGCGAGCGTGGCGGCCGCGGCCGCAAGCCGCAGCAGCAGTCCGCGCCGGCTGCCGAGGCCCCCAAGGCCGACGCTCCCGCCGCCGCTGCCGCTCCGGCTGAGAGCACCGGAACGGAGGCCTGACCGACATGCTGATCCCCCGTAGGGTCAAGCACCGCAAGCAGCACCACCCCAAGCGCTCGGGTATGAGCAAGGGTGGTACGCAGGTTGCGTTCGGCGAGTACGGCATTCAGGCCCTCACGCCGGCGTACGTGACGAACCGCCAGATCGAGGCTGCTCGTATCGCGATGACCCGCCACATCAAGCGTGGCGGCAAGGTCTGGATCAACATCTACCCGGACCGCCCCCTGACGAAGAAGCCTGCCGAGACCCGCATGGGTTCCGGTAAGGGTTCTCCGGAGTGGTGGATCGCGAACGTCAAGCCGGGTCGGGTGATGTTCGAACTGTCCTACCCGAACGAGAAGATCGCGCGCGAGGCCCTGACCCGTGCGGCCCACAAGCTGCCGATGAAGTGCAAGATCGTTAAGCGCGAAGCAGGTGAGCTGTGATGTCGGCCGGTACCAAGGCGTCCGAGCTGCGCGAGCTGGGCAACGAGGAGCTTCTCAACAAGCTCCGCGAGGCCAAGGAAGAGCTGTTCAACCTCCGCTTCCAGGCGGCGACGGGCCAGCTCGAGAACCACGGTCGGCTCAAGTCCGTCCGTAAGGACATCGCCCGGATCTACACCCTGATGCGTGAGCGCGAGCTGGGCATCGAGACGGTGGAGAACGCCTGATGAGCGAGAGCAACGTGACTGAGAAGACCGAGCGCAACGCTCGCAAGGTCCGCGAGGGCCTGGTCGTCAGCGACAAGATGGACAAGACCGTCGTCGTCGCTGTCGAGGACCGCGTCAAGCACGCGCTGTACGGCAAGGTCATCCGCCGTACGAACAAGCTCAAGGCTCACGACGAGCAGAACGCTGCCGGCATCGGCGACCGCGTCCTCCTGATGGAGACCCGGAAGCTGTCGTCGACGAAGCACTGGCGCGTCGTCGAGATCCTCGAGAAGGCCAAGTAGGCATTTCGCGCAAGCGAAATCCAATAACCACAGCTTGTAGGGGTAACCCTTCAAGTTCGTTCCGCCAGGCTCGGCCGGGGCACTTCGGTGCCCCGGCCGGGAACCGGCAGACAATCAGGAGATAGACGTGATCCAGCAGGAGTCGCGACTGCGTGTCGCCGACAACACTGGTGCCAAGGAGATCCTTTGCATCCGTGTTCTCGGTGGCTCCGGTCGCCGCTACGCGGGCATCGGTGACGTCATCGTCGCCACCGTCAAGGACGCGATCCCCGGTGGCAACGTGAAGAAGGGTGACGTCGTCAAGGCGGTCATCGTTCGCACCGTCAAGGAGCGCCGCCGCCAGGACGGCTCGTACATCCGCTTCGACGAGAACGCCGCTGTCATTCTCAAGAACGACGGCGACCCTCGTGGCACCCGTATCTTCGGCCCGGTCGGCCGTGAGCTGCGCGAGAAGAAGTTCATGAAGATCATCTCGCTCGCGCCGGAGGTGCTGTAAGCATGAAGATCAAGAAGGGCGACCTGGTTCAGGTCATCACCGGTAAGGACAAGGGCAAGCAGGGCAAGGTCATCACGGCCTTCCCCCGCGAGAACCGCGTTCTCGTCGAGGGTGTCAACCGGGTCAAGAAGCACACCAAGGCCGGCCCGTCGCAGGCCGGTGGCATCGTCACGACCGAGGCTCCGGTCCACGTCTCCAACGTCCAGCTGGTCGTGGAGAAGGACGGCAAGAAGGTCGTCACGCGTGTCGGTTTCCGCTTCGACGACGAGGGCAACAAGATCCGCGTTGCCAAGCGGACGGGTGAGGACATCTGATGGCTACCACCACTCCGCGTCTCAAGACGAAGTACCGCGAGGAGATCGCGGGCAAGCTGCGTGAGGAGTTCTCGTACGAGAACGTCATGCAGGTTCCCGGCCTCGTGAAGATCGTGGTCAACATGGGTGTCGGCGACGCCGCCCGCGACTCGAAGCTGATCGACGGTGCGATCCGCGACCTCGTCACGATCACCGGCCAGAAGCCGGCCGTGACCAAGGCTCGCAAGTCCATCGCGCAGTTCAAGCTGCGTGAGGGCCAGCCGATCGGTGCACACGTCACCCTCCGTGGCGACCGCATGTGGGAGTTCCTGGACCGCACCCTGTCGCTCGCGCTTCCGCGCATCCGCGACTTCCGTGGTCTGTCCCCCAAGCAGTTCGACGGGCGTGGCAACTACACCTTCGGTCTCACGGAGCAGGTCATGTTCCACGAGATCGACCAGGACAAGATCGACCGTGTCCGGGGTATGGACATCACCGTGGTGACCACGGCGACCAACGACGCTGAGGGCCGCGCCCTTCTCCGTCACCTCGGCTTCCCCTTCAAGGAGGCGTAAGCGAGATGGCGAAGAAGGCTCTCATCGCGAAGGCTGCCCGCAAGCCCAAGTTCGGCGTGCGCGGCTACACGCGCTGCCAGCGCTGTGGTCGTCCCCACTCCGTGTACCGCAAGTTCGGCCTGTGCCGCGTGTGCCTTCGTGAGATGGCTCACCGTGGCGAGCTGCCGGGCGTGACCAAGAGCTCCTGGTAATCCCTTAATTGGGATGACCGGAGTCTCTCGGTAAGCACTGGGTTGTCGGTCGCCCATCCCTCCATGGCTTAGGCTAGGAGGGTTGGGCGTCCGTCGCCCGTACGACTTACTACGCCGTAGGTCCCCGCGCCGCACCCGTCCCGCCCCTGTGTGGGGAGAGGGATGGCGCATACAGGAAACCCCGGCGAGAGAGGCCGAAGGCCAATTCATGACCATGACTGATCCGATCGCGGACATGCTGACTCGTCTGCGTAACGCGAACTCGGCATACCACGACTCCGTGACGATGCCGCACAGCAAGATCAAGTCTCACATCGCGGAAATCCTCCAGCAGGAGGGCTTCATCACGGGCTGGAAGGTCGAGGACGCCGAGGTCGGCAAGAACCTCGTCCTCGAGCTCAAGTTCGGTCCGAACCGTGAGCGCTCCATCGCGGGCATCAAGCGGATCTCGAAGCCCGGTCTCCGGGTTTACGCGAAGTCCACCAACCTGCCGAAGGTTCTCGGCGGCCTGGGCGTGGCGATCATCTCCACGTCCCACGGCCTCCTGACCGGCCAGCAGGCAGGCAAGAAGGGCGTAGGTGGGGAAGTCCTCGCCTACGTCTGGTAGTCGGGAAAGGAAGGAAAGCTCATGTCGCGTATTGGCAAGCTGCCTATCCCGGTTCCCGCCGGCGTGGACGTCACCATCGATGGCCGCACGGTCACGGTGAAGGGTTCCAAGGGCACCCTGAGCCACACCGTCGCCGCTCCGATCGAGATCGTTAAGGGCGAGGATGGCGTGCTCAACGTCAACCGTCCGAACGACGAGCGTCAGAACAAGGCCCTCCACGGCCTGTCCCGCACGCTGGTGGCCAACATGATCACCGGTGTGACCCAGGGTTACGTGAAGGCGCTCGAGATCAGCGGTGTCGGTTACCGCGTTGCCGCGAAGGGCTCCAACCTGGAGTTCCAGCTCGGCTACAGCCACCCGATCCTGGTCGAGGCGCCCGAGGGCATCTCGTTCAAGGTCGAGTCGCCGACCAAGTTCTCGGTCGAGGGCATCGACAAGCAGAAGGTCGGCGAAGTCGCCGCCAACATTCGCAAGCTTCGCAAGCCTGACCCTTACAAGGCCAAGGGCGTGAAGTATGCGGGTGAGGTCATCCGCCGCAAGGTCGGAAAGGCTGGTAAGTAAGCCATGGCATACGGTGTGAAGATCGCCAAGGGCGACGCCTACAAGGGCGCTGCCAAGAAGCGCCGCCACATCCGCATCCGCAAGAACGTGTCGGGTACGGCGGAGCGTCCGCGCCTCGTCGTGACGCGTTCCAACCGCGGTATCACCGCTCAGGTCATCGACGACCTCAAGGGTCACACCCTTGCGTCTGCGTCGACCCTGGACGCGTCGATCCGTGGCGGCGAGGGTGACAAGTCCGCGCAGGCCAAGCAGGTCGGTTCCCTGGTCGCCGAGCGCGCCAAGGCCGCCGGTGTCGAGGCTGTCGTGTTCGACCGTGGTGGCAACAGGTACGCCGGGCGCATTGCCGCTCTGGCTGACGCCGCCCGCGAAGCCGGGCTGAAGTTCTAAGCCCCGGTTCCGGGACTAACGGACGTAACAGAGAGAGGTAATCCAATGGCTGGACCCCAGCGCCGCGGAAGCGGTGCCGGTGGCGGCGAGCGGCGGGACCGGAAGGGCCGCGACGGTGGCGCTGCCGCCGAGAAGACCGCGTACGTTGAGCGCGTTGTCGCGATCAACCGCGTCGCCAAGGTTGTCAAGGGTGGTCGTCGCTTCAGCTTCACCGCCCTGGTTGTCGTCGGTGACGGCGACGGCACGGTAGGTGTCGGTTACGGCAAGGCCAAGGAAGTTCCCGCGGCCATCGCCAAGGGCGTCGAGGAAGCCAAGAAGAACTTCTTCAAGGTTCCCCGCATCCAGGGCACCATCCCGCACCCGATCCAGGGCGAGAAGGCGGCCGGCGTTGTCCTGCTGAAGCCTGCTTCCCCCGGTACCGGTGTTATCGCCGGTGGCCCGGTGCGCGCGGTGCTCGAGTGCGCCGGCGTTCACGACATCCTGTCGAAGTCGCTCGGCTCCGACAACGCGATCAACATCGTGCACGCGACCGTGGAGGCCCTCAAGGGTCTGCAGCGTCCCGAGGAGATCGCGGCTCGCCGTGGTCTGCCCCTCGAGGACGTCGCTCCCGCGGCTCTGCTCCGTGCGCGTGCTGGGGCGGGTGCGTAATGGCTCGCCTCAAGGTCACGCAGACGAAGTCGTACATCGGCAGCAAGCAGAACCACCGCGACACCCTGCGTTCGCTTGGCCTCAAGAAGGTCAACGACGTGGTTGTCAAGGAGGATCGTCCCGAGTTCCGCGGCATGGTGCACACCGTCCGCCACCTCGTGACGGTCGAGGAGGTTGAATAAAATGGCGGAGAACAGCCCGCTGAAGGCCCACAACCTCCGTCCCGCCCCCGGTGCCAAGACCGCGAAGACCCGTGTCGGTCGTGGTGAGGCGTCCAAGGGTAAGACGGCCGGTCGTGGTACCAAGGGTACGAAGGCCCGTTACCAGGTTCCGCAGCGCTTCGAGGGTGGGCAGATGCCCCTCCACATGCGTCTGCCGAAGCTCAAGGGCTTCAAGAACCCGTTCCGCACCGAGTTCCAGGTCGTGAACCTGGACAAGCTCGGCGCTCTCTACCCCGAGGGTGGAGAGGTCACGGTGGCCGACCTGGTCGCCAAGGGCGCGGTTCGCAAGAACAGCCTCGTCAAGGTGCTCGGCACCGGCGAGATCACCGTGGCGCTGCAGGTTTCGGTTGACGCCGTCTCCGGCTCCGCCAAGGAGAAGATCGCCGCCGCTGGTGGCACCGTCACCGAGCTCGTCTAAGACGACTCGATGGCTTGAACATCCGATCGGGGATGCCTCCCAAAAGGGGCATCCCCGATTGGTCGTTCCTAGGGGGGCATGGTCGCCGGTAAGGTGGCGTGCACTGTCTAGGCTCCGTGCGGTATGCCCGCGCGGGATTGATGACCGATACCTAATCGTCGAACCTCAAGACCGTCACCCTTGACGCATAGCGCGGGGGTCGCAGGAGGCACCGTGCTCACCGCGTTCGCCCGGGCGTTCAAGACGCCCGACCTGCGCAAGAAGCTGCTCTTCACGCTCGCCATCATCGTGCTGTACCGCCTCGGCGCGCACATCCCGGTGCCCGGCGTCAGCTACGAGGCTGTTCAGCAGTGTGTCAAGCAGGCCAGCGAGGGCAACAACAGCCTGTTCGGCCTGGTCAACATGT
This sequence comes from Streptomyces sp. NPDC055103, assembly GCF_053607625.1. NCBI lineage: Bacteria > Bacillati > Actinomycetota > Actinomycetes > Kitasatosporales > Streptomycetaceae > Streptomyces > Streptomyces sp. NPDC055103. Next base: position 72,340 of record NZ_JBSGTX010000002.1, on the reverse strand, counting down.
TCAGTGGCGGGGCGCTGCTGCAGATCACGATCTTCGCGCTCGGCATCATGCCGTACATCACGGCGAGCATCATCCTGCAGCTGCTGACCGTCGTGATCCCGCGACTGGAAGCCCTCAAGAAGGAGGGACAGTCCGGTACCGCCAAGATCACGCAGTACACCCGGTACCTGACGATCGCCCTCGCCATCCTCCAGGGCACCGGTCTCGTGGCCACCGCGAAGAGCGGCGCGCTCTTCAGCGGCTGCGTGGTCGCCGACCAGGTCGTGCCCGACCAGTCGATCTTCACGATCGCCACGATGGTCCTCACGATGACCGCAGGCACCGCTGTCGTCATGTGGCTCGGTGAGCTCATCACCGACCGTGGCATCGGCAACGGCATGTCGATCCTGATGTTCATCTCGATCGCCGCCGGCTTCCCGGGTGCCCTCTGGGCCATCAAGGAGAGCGGCAAGCTCGCCAAGGGCTGGATCGAGTTCGGCACCGTGATCCTCATCGGCTTCGTGATGGTGGCCCTCGTGGTCTTCGTCGAGCAGGCCCAGCGACGCATCCCGGTGCAGTACGCGAAGCGCATGATCGGCCGGCGCTCCTACGGCGGTACGTCCACATACATCCCGCTGAAGGTGAACCAGGCAGGTGTGATTCCTGTCATCTTTGCGTCGTCGCTGCTCTACATCCCGGCCTTGATCGCGCAGTTCTCGAACTCCACCGCGGGGTGGAAGACCTGGATCGAAGCCCACTTCGTCAAGGGTGACCACCCCTACTACATCGCTACGTACTTCCTCCTGATCGTGTTCTTCGCCTTCTTCTACGTGGCGATCTCGTTCAACCCCGAGGAAGTTGCCGACAACATGAAGAAGTATGGTGGCTTCATCCCGGGTATCCGGGCTGGTCGACCTACTGCTGAGTATCTGAGCTACGTGCTCAACCGGATCACTTGGCCGGGCTCGCTGTACTTGGGTCTGATCGCTCTTGTGCCGACGATGGCGTTGGCAGGCTTCGGTGGCGCCAATGCCAACTTCCCCTTCGGCGGGACGAGCATCCTCATCATCGTGGGTGTGGGGCTGGAGACCGTGAAGCAGATCGAGAGCCAGCTCCAGCAGCGCAATTACGAAGGGTTCCTCCGCTGATGCGAATCGTCCTCGTCGGACCGCCCGGTGCGGGCAAGGGTACGCAGGCCGCGTACCTTGCCAAGAACCTGGACATCCCGCACATCTCCACGGGTGACCTGTTCCGTGCCAACATCTCGCAGGGCACGGCGCTGGGCCTTGAGGCGCAGTCGTACATGAAGGCCGGCCAGCTCGTGCCGGACTCCGTGACGATCGGGATGGCCAAGGACCGCATGGAGCAGCCGGACGCCGTCAACGGCTTCCTGCTCGACGGGTTCCCGCGCAACGTGGCCCAGGCCGAGGCGCTGGACGAGATCCTCAAGGCGGGCCACGTCCAGCTGGACGCGGTCCTGGACCTGGAGGTCCCCGAGGACGAGGTCGTGAAGCGGATCGCGGGTCGCCGCATCTGCCGCAACGACAGTGCGCACGTCTTCCACGTGACGTACAACGCTCCGAAGACCGCGGGTGTCTGTGACGCCTGTGGTGGCGAGCTCTACCAGCGCGACGACGACTCCGAGGAGACCGTCCGTCGGCGCCTGGAGGTCTACCACACGGAGACCGAGCCGATCATCGACTACTACAGGTCGCAGAACCTGGTGTCGACGATCTCGGCGCTCGGCAAGGTCGACGAGGTCACCTCGAAGGCCATGGCCGCGCTGAAGAAGTAGCCACCTGTTCGTTCGATACGGCCGCGGTGCCCGAGAGGGGCGCCGCGGCCGTATCGTTGTTCTGTCCCGTGTACACGCAAGAAAGGCCCCGTGACGATGGTGCAGATCAAGACCCCCGAGCAGATCGCGAAGATGCGTGAGGCGGGCCTGGTCGTCGCCGCCATCCACGCGGCGACCCGTGAGGCGGCCGTGCCGGGCGCCACGACGCGGGATCTGGACGAGGTCGCGCGGAAGGTGATCGCCGACCACGGCGCGAAGTCGAACTTCCTCGGGTACGGCGGGTTCCCCGCGACGATCTGCACCTCGGTGAACGAGGTCGTCGTCCACGGCATCCCCGACGACAAGACCGTCCTGAAGGACGGCGACATCATCTCCATCGACGCCGGCGCGATCGTGGACGGCTGGCACGGTGACGCGGCCTACACGGCCTTCGTGGGCACCGGGCACGCGCCCGAGCTCGTCGAGCTCTCCCGGGTGACGGAGGAGTCGATGTGGGCGGGCATCGCGGCGATGAAGCTGGGCAACCGGCTCGTCGACATCTCGAAGGCCATCGAGACGTACATCAAGCGGCAGCCCCGTCCGTCGGTCGGCGAGCACAGCCTCGGGAAGTACGGGATCGTCGAGGACTACGGCGGCCACGGCATCGGCACCGAGATGCACATGGACCCGCACCTGCTGAACTACGTCTCCCGCAAGCGCGGCAAGGGCCCGAAGCTGGTCCCCGGCCTCTGCCTGGCGATCGAGCCGATGGTCTCCCTGGGCACCCCGCACACCGAGGTCCTCAAGGACGACTGGACGGTCGTCACGACCGACGGCACCTGGTCCTCGCACTGGGAGCACTCGATCGCCCTGACCGAGGCGGGCCCGCTGGTCCTCACGGCGGTCGACGGCGGCAAGGCGAAGCTGGCGGAGCTGGGTGTGACGGCGGCGCCGGACCCGCTGGCGTAGGTGCTTGCTTAATGATCTTCTACTGTGGGCAAACTTCCCGGATTCGTCTTTTCCAGGGGCCTGACGTAGACTGATGCGTCGGCTCTCGTGTACCCGTGTGTCCGCATACGGCGGCGAGAGTCGATCAAGGTAGCCGATTCGAAAGGCGAAGCGTGGCCAAGAAGCAAGGTGCCATCGAAATCGAGGGCACCGTGATCGAGTCTCTCCCGAACGCCATGTTCAAGGTGGAGCTCCAGAACGGTCACAAGGTCCTCGCGCACATCTCCGGCAAGATGCGGATGCACTACATCCGAATCCTTCCGGACGACCGGGTCGTCGTGGAGCTCTCTCCGTACGACCTGACGCGTGGCCGGATCGTCTACCGCTACAAGTAGATCTTGCCCGCACCCCGCCTCCGCGCGCGGGTGATGGCACTGACCCGGAGAACCTCACACCCATGAAGGTCAAGCCGAGCGTCAAGAAGATCTGCGACAAGTGCAAGGTGATCCGCCGTCACGGTCGGGTCATGGTCATCTGCGACAACCTGCGCCACAAGCAGCGCCAGGGCTGACGCACGCCGACCGACCTGCATTTCGCAGTTCTTCGCGCGACGCATAGCAGTACGTACATACGCAGAGCCCGTCGGGCCGTGTTCCACGGTTGACGGCACCTCCGGCGGGGGCCGGGGACCCGGACGTACCACTCTTCGACATTTCGAAGGGTCGGCGGTCGGGAGCGGTTCTGCAGCAGACCCCCGAGAACACAGGAGCCATTGAATGGCACGCGTTTCCGGTGTTGACATCCCGCGCGAAAAGCGCGTGGTGGTCGCACTCACCTACGTCTTCGGCATCGGGCGTACCCGGTCCGAGGAGATTCTCGCCGCGACCGGCGTGAACCCGTCCACCCGTGTCCGTGAGCTTGCCGAGGAAGACCTCGTCAAGATCCGTGAGTACGTGGACGCCAACCTCCAGACCGAGGGTGACCTCCGCCGCGAGATCGCCGCCGACATCCGCCGCAAGGTCGAGATCGGCTGCTACCAGGGTCTGCGCCACCGTCGTGGCCTGCCCGTTCGCGGTCAGCGCACCAGCACGAACGCTCGTACCCGCAAGGGCCCGCGTCGCGCCATCGCCGGCAAGAAGAAGCCGGGCAAGAAGTAGTCCTCAGCGGACGCTTGACCAAGCGGTCTTCGCTGTAGGACCGACCACCTCCCGTAGGAGATTTAGATGCCCCCCAAGGGTCGTCAGGGCGCTGCCAAGAAGGTGCGCCGCAAGGAAAAGAAGAACGTCGCTCACGGCCACGCGCACATCAAGAGCACGTTCAACAACACGATCGTCTCGATCACGGACCCCGCGGGCAACGTGATCTCCTGGGCCTCCGCCGGCCACGTCGGCTTCAAGGGCTCGCGCAAGTCCACCCCGTTCGCCGCGCAGATGGCCGCTGAGTCGGCCGCTCGCCGCGCGCAGGAGCACGGCATGCGCAAGGTCGACGTCTTCGTCAAGGGTCCCGGCTCCGGCCGCGAGACCGCGATCCGCTCCCTCCAGGCCACGGGCCTCGAGGTCGGTTCGATCCAGGACGTCACCCCCACGCCGCACAACGGCTGCCGTCCCCCCAAGCGCCGCCGCGTCTGACGCACGGCTGCTTGATCAGGACTTCGGGCGGTACGGCTCTTCGGACCGTGCCGCCCGTACCCTTGTAGGTGCTACATCCCGTCGGGCGTCAAATAGTGGGCGTCCACGACTGAAGGACACAAAGACATGCTGATCGCTCAGCGTCCGTCGCTGACCGAAGAGGTCGTCGACGAGTTCCGCTCCCGGTTCGTGATCGAGCCGCTGGAGCCGGGCTTCGGTTACACCCTCGGCAACTCCCTCCGCCGTACCCTCCTGTCGTCGATCCCGGGTGCCGCTGTCACCAGCATCCGCATCGACGGTGTCCTGCACGAGTTCACCACCGTGCCGGGCGTCAAGGAGGACGTCACCGACCTCATCCTGAACATCAAGCAGCTGGTCGTCTCCTCGGAGCACGACGAGCCCGTCGTGATGTACCTGCGCAAGCAGGGCCCGGGTCTGGTCACCGCCGCCGACATCGCGCCCCCGGCCGGTGTCGAGGTGCACAACCCCGACCTCGTCCTCGCCACGCTCAACGGCAAGGGCAAGCTGGAGATGGAGCTGACCGTCGAGCGCGGTCGCGGCTACGTCTCCGCCGTGCAGAACAAGCAGGTGGGCCAGGAGATCGGTCGTATTCCGGTCGACTCCATCTACTCGCCGGTGCTCAAGGTCACGTACAAGGTCGAGGCGACCCGTGTCGAGCAGCGCACCGACTTCGACAAGCTGATCGTCGACGTCGAGACCAAGCAGGCCATGCGCCCGCGTGACGCCATGGCGTCCGCCGGCAAGACCCTGGTCGAGCTGTTCGGTCTGGCGCGCGAGCTCAACATCGACGCCGAGGGCATCGACATGGGCCCGTCCCCGACGGACGCCGCCCTTGCCGCCGACCTGGCGCTGCCGATCGAGGAGCTCGAGCTCACCGTTCGTTCGTACAACTGCCTCAAGCGCGAGGGCATCCACTCCGTGGGTGAGCTCGTGGCGCGTTCCGAGGCGGACCTGCTCGACATCCGCAACTTCGGTGCGAAGTCGATCGACGAGGTCAAGGCGAAGCTGGCCGGTATGGGCCTCGCGCTGAAGGACTCGCCGCCCGGATTCGACCCGACCGCCGCGGCCGACGCCTTCGGCGCGGACGACGACGCGGATGCCGGTTTCGTCGAGACCGAGCAGTACTAAGAGCTCGGGGCCGCTGGTCGGTCCCTTGGTGCGGGTGGACTGTGGCTGGTCGCGCAGTTCCCCGCGCCCCTTCCGGGCGCCCCTTCGGGGGCTGCCCGGATCTCCGACGGGTATCCGCCCGCTCGGACACTGACATCGGTACCTCATACGGCCGGTGCAGAGCATTAGGAGAAACACCATGCCGCGTCCCGCGAAGGGTGCCCGCCTCGGCGGTTCCGCCGCTCACGAGCGTCTGCTGCTCGCCAACCTGGCGAAGTCCCTCTTCGAGCACGGCCGCATCACGACGACCGAGGCCAAGGCCCGTCGCCTGCGTCCCGTCGCCGAGCGCCTGATCTCCAAGGCGAAGAAGGGCGACATCCACAACCGTCGCCTGGTGCTGCAGACGATCACCGACAAGGGCATCGTCCACACCCTCTTCACCGAGATCGCCCCGCGTTACTCGGAGCGTCCGGGTGGTTACACCCGTATCACCAAGATCGGCAACCGTCGTGGCGACAACGCCCCGATGGCCGTGATCGAGCTGGTCGAGGGCGAGATCGCCAAGAAGGCGACCGTCGCCGAGGCCGAGGCCGCCACCGTGCGCGCCGTCAAGGAGGCCGACGCGGCCGCCGAGGCGCCGGCCGAGGAGTCGAAGGACGCGTAAGCGTTCCTCGCCGACTTTCCGTGTGCGGGCCCGTACCCCTCTGGGGTGCGGGCCCGTTCCCGTGTGTTTGAGAGGATTCTCGCGTGAGCGATGACGTGCAGGACGGGTTCGTACGAGTACGCCTTGACCTTTCGTACGAGGGCAGGGACTTCTCCGGCTGGGCCAAGCAGCCCCAGGGGCGGCGGACCGTGCAGGGGGACATCGAGGCCGCCCTGCGGACCGTGACCCGGTCCACGGAGACGTACGAGCTGACCGTCGCCGGCCGGACCGACGCCGGCGTGCACGCGCGCGGGCAGGTGGCCCACGTCGACCTGCCCGTCGAGCTGTGGGAGGAGCACCGGGACAAGCTGCTCAGGCGGCTCGCGGGGCGGCTCTCCCACGACGTACGGGTGTGGAAGGTGGAAGAGGCCCCCGCCGGCTTCAACGCCCGCTTCTCGGCGATCTGGCGCCGCTACGCCTACCGCGTCACCGACAACCCCGGGGGCGTCGACCCGCTCCTGCGCGGGCACGTCCTGTGGCACGACTGGGCCCTCGACATGGACGCCATGAACGAGGCGGCGACCGCGCTCATCGGTGAGCACGACTTCGCCGCGTTCTGCAAGAAGCGCGAGGGCGCCACGACCATCCGCACCCTGCAGGTGCTGCGCTGGGAGCGGCGGGCCGACGGCATCCTCGAAGCGACGGTGAAGGCGGACGCCTTCTGCCACAACATGGTCCGCTCGCTCGTCGGCGCCATGCTCTTCGTGGGCGACGGCCACCGGCCGGTCGACTGGCCCGGCAAGGTGCTCGCCGCCGGCGTGCGGGACTCGGCCGTCCATGTCGTACGGCCGCACGGCCTCACCCTCGAAGAGGTCGGCTACCCCGAGGACGCTCTCCTCGCCGCCCGCAGCAAGGAGGCCCGCAACAAGCGGTCACTCCCCGGGAGCGTTGGCTGCTGCTGAGGCCTGCGCCCGGCCACGGGCGTAGATCTGGTTGAAGACGAAGGTGCCGAGGTCGTCGCTGGCCTGGAAGACCGGCTTGTCGGCCGTGGTGACCTTCTTGCCGTTGGAGAAGCCCGCCTGTGTGAAGTAGGCGTAGCGGCCGGCGGAGTTCGAGCGGCGCAGACAGACCGTGCCGTGGCAGAACTCACGCACGCCCGCGCCCGCGAGGGGTGCGATGCCGCCGGTCGCCTGGGCCTTCGCCTTGAGGGCCGCCGCCTCGGAGGGGAAGACGGCCACGCCGACCGTGATCGCCACGCCGTCCTTCACGTAGGTGGCGCGCAGGATCTTCTGGCAGCCGTTCTTCTTGAGGACGGTGCCGAGCCCGCCCTGGGTGACGGCCGCGCAGTTCGTGGTGACGGCGGTCGCGCCCTTCTGGTACGCGCGGCCGTTCATGGACATCTTCTTGCCCGGGAAGAGGCCGTCCGCGGTGAGCGGGGCCTTGTCCTTCTTCGGGTCCGAGATGTAGTCCTTCGGGTTCGGCGGGGGCGGCGGCGCCACCGAGGAGAAGGTCGGCTCGGGCGTGGGGGAGCCGGTGGGGGAGACCGTGCCGGTGGGAACCCCGCCGTTCTTCGCCTCGCCGTTGGTCTTGTTGGTGCTCACGACGGCGGTCGCGACGATCGCGCCCACGGCGAGGGTCGCCAGCGCCCCGCCGCCGATCATCAGCCACTTCTTGCGGCGGCTGCGGCTCGCGGAGGCGTCGGCGAGGGCGCCCCAGTCAGGGGTGGGTCCGCCGCCCTGCGCCCCCGGGAAGGGGTTCGGCTGCTGCTGTCCCTGGCCCGGCTGCCCGCCGTACGGCTGCTGCCCGCCGTAGCCGGGCTGCTGTCCGCCGTAGCCGGGCTGCTGCCCGTACCCCGGCTGTCCCTGTCCCTGCCCCTGCTGCTGCGGCTCCTGCGGCCACTGCGGTCCCCCAAAGCTCATGCCGCGCATCCTAAACCGGTTGGGGGAAGGGGACGCGTGCGGTGACAATGCACCTCATGGGACATGTCGAGGCCGCACATCTTGAGTACTACCTTCCGGACGGGCGGGTCCTCCTCGGAGATGCCTCCTTCCGCGTCGGGGAGGGCGCGGTCGTCGCCCTCGTCGGGGCCAACGGCGCCGGCAAGACGACCCTCCTCCGGCTGATCTCCGGGGAGCTCCAGCCGCACGGCGGCTCCGTCACCGTCAGCGGTGGTCTCGGCGTGATGCCGCAGTTCGTCGGCTCCGTACGGGACGAGTCGACCGTCCGCGACCTGCTGGTGTCCGTGGCGCAGCCGCGGATCCGGGAGGCCGCGAAGGCGGTCGACAAGGCCGAGCACCTGATCATGACGGTCGACGACGAGGCCGCGCAGATGGCGTACGCGCAGGCCCTCAGCGACTGGGCCGAGGTGCAGGGCTACGAGGCCGAGACCCTCTGGGACATCTGCACCATGGCGGCCCTCGGCGTCCCGTACGACAAGGCGCAGTTCCGGGAGGTGCGGACGCTCTCCGGCGGCGAGCAGAAGCGGCTGGTCCTGGAGTACCTGCTGCGCGGCCCCGACGAGGTGCTGCTCCTCGACGAGCCGGACAACTACCTCGACGTGCCCGGCAAGCGGTGGCTGGAGGAGCGGCTGCGGGAGACCCGTAAGACCGTGCTCTTCATCTCCCACGACCGCGAGCTGCTCTCCCGGGGCGCCCAGAAGATCGTCGCGGTCGAGCCCGGCCCGGCCGGCTCGGACGTGTGGGTGCACGGCGGTGGCTTCGACACCTTCCACGAGGCGCGGCGCGAGCGGTTCGCCCGCTTCGAGGAGCTGAAGCGACGCTGGGACGAGAAGCACGCCCAGCTGAAGAAGCTCGTGCTCAACCTGCGGCAGGCGGCGTCGGTCAGCCACGACATGGCCTCGCGGTACGCGGCGGCGCAGACCCGGCTGCGGAAGTTCGAGGAGGCGGGGCCGCCGCCGGAGCCGCCGCGCGAGCAGGACATCCGGATGCGGCTGCGCGGCGGCCGTACCGGTGTCAGGGCTGTGACCTGCGAGAACCTTGAGCTGACCGGGCTGATGAAGCCCTTCTCGCTGGAGATCTTCTACGGGGAGCGGGTCGGCGTCCTCGGCTCGAACGGCTCGGGCAAGTCGCACTTCCTGCGGCTCCTCGCGGGGGACCCGTCCGTCGCTCACACGGGTGACTGGAAGCTGGGCGCGCGGGTCGTGCCCGGGCACTTCGCGCAGACCCACGCGCACCCGGAGCTGACCGGGCGGCCGCTCGTCGACATCCTGTGGACGGAGCACGCCAAGGACCGGGGCGGGGCGATGTCGATGCTGCGGCGGTACGAGCTGGAGCGCCAGGGCGACCAGCCCTTCGACAAGCTCTCCGGCGGCCAGCAGGCCCGCTTCCAGATCCTCCTCCTGGAGCTGGCGGGGACCACGGCGCTGCTCCTCGACGAGCCGACGGACAACCTGGACCTGGAGTCGGCGGAGGCCCTGCAGGACGGGCTCGAGCAGTACGACGGGACCGTCATGGCGGTGACCCACGACCGGTGGTTCGCGAAGAGCTTCGACCGGTTCCTGGTCTTCGGCTCGGACGGGATCGTGCGGGAGACGACCGAGCCGGTGTGGGACGAGCGGCGGGTCGAGCGGGCGCGGTGACCTCGGGCGGTCGGCGGGTCGCTTCGGTGCCGGTGACCTCGGGCGGTCGGCGCGTCGCCTCGGTGCCGGTGACCTCGGGCGGTCGGAGGGTCCGCGTCGGTGCGTTTTGACCCGTCCGGGGTGGCGCGGGTACTGTTGCGGTTTGTTATGCGTAGGGGCTACGTCGTTCTCACACGACGGACCCTTACGTAGGTTCCCTGGAGCAGTTACCAGTGGCTCGCATACGGGCGGTGTCCCGGCAGTGCAGGCCCCAGCTGCATGATCGCTTCAGGTGTGTCTGGACTCCATCCACTGAAGAAGCGAAGGCTACGAAGTGCGTACGTACAGCCCCAAGCCCGGCGATGTCACTCGCCAGTGGCACATCATCGACGCGCAGGACATCGTCCTGGGCCGTCTGGCGACCACGGCTGCGAACCTCCTGCGAGGCAAGCACAAGCCGATCTACGCCCCCCACATGGACATGGGCGACTTCGTCATCATCATCAACGCTGACAAGGTCCACCTGTCCGGCAACAAGAAGACCCAGAAGCTGGCCTACCGCCACTCCGGCTTCCCGGGTGGTCTCCGCTCCGTCCGTTACGACGAGCTGCTGGAGAAGAACCCCGAGAAGGCCGTCGAGAAGGCCATCAAGGGCATGATCCCCAAGAACACCCTGGGCCGTCAGATGCTCTCGAAGCTGAAGGTCTACGCGGGCCCGAACCACCCGCACGCTGCGCAGCAGCCGGTTGCGTTCGAGATCACCCAGGTCGCGCAGTAGTTCCGGCCACACCCCCTAAGAACGAAAGAAATCTGAGGAGCATCGTGGCCGAGACCACCCCCGAGACCCCCGTCGACGAGTTCGAGGGCGTTGAGGAGTACACCACCGAGACCGAGCTCGTCGAGGGTGAGTACACCTCCGAGTCGCTCGCGTCCCGCTTCGGCGACCCGCAGCCGGCCGCCGGCCTGGGCCGTCGCAAGAACGCCATCGCCCGCGTCCGGATCGTTCCGGGCACCGGCAAGTGGAAGATCAACGGTCGCACCCTTGAGGACTACTTCCCCAACAAGGTGCACCAGCAGGAAGTCAACGAGCCCTTCAAGGTGCTCGAGCTCGACAACCGCTACGACGTCATCGCCCGCATCGCGGGTGGCGGTGTCTCCGGCCAGGCCGGCGCCCTGCGCCTCGGTGTGGCCCGTGCGCTGAACGAGGCGGACGTCGAGAACAACCGCCCGGCGCTGAAGAAGGCCGGCTTCCTCTCCCGCGACGACCGTGCGGTCGAGCGCAAGAAGGCCGGTCTCAAGAAGGCCCGTAAGGCCCCGCAGTACAGCAAGCGTTAATCACGCCTGCTCGGACTGTTCTCGTACGCCCCGGCGGCACTGCCCGTGCCGTCGGGGCGTACGTTTTTTCATAACCTTTTTCTTCTTTCATCAGCTTGGGCACGTATTTCTCGGAGGACAGCTGTGGGACGACTCTTCGGCACGGACGGCGTACGCGGTGTGGCCAACGCGGACCTGACGGCGGAGCTCGCGCTCGGTCTGTCGGTCGCGGCGGCGCACGTGCTCGCCGAGGCGGGCACCTTCGAGGGCCATCGGCCGACCGCGGTGGTCGGGCGTGACCCCCGCGCGTCCGGGGAGTTCCTCGAAGCCGCCGTCGTCGCGGGTCTCGCCAGCGCCGGTGTCGACGTGCTGCGCGTCGGCGTCCTCCCCACCCCCGCCGTGGCCCACCTCACCGGCGTCCTCGGCGCCGACCTCGGCGTGATGCTCTCCGCCAGCCACAACGCGATGCCCGACAACGGCATCAAGTTCTTCGCCCGCGGCGGCCACAAGCTCGCCGACGACCTCGAGGACCGCATCGAGTCCGTGTACGAGGAGCACCGCACCGGCGCTCCCTGGGCGCGCCCGACCGGTGCCGGCGTCGGCCGGGTCCGCGACTACGACGCGGGCTTCGAGACGTACGTCTCCCACCTCCTCTCGGTCGTCCCCAACCGCCTCGACGGTCTCAAGGTCGTCCTCGACGAGGCCCACGGCGCCGCCGCCCGCGTCTCGCCCGAGGCCTTCACCCGGGCCGGCGCCCAGGTCGTCACCATCGGCGCCGAGCCGGACGGCCTCAACATCAACGACGGCTGCGGCTCCACGCACCTGGGGCTGCTCCGCGCCGCCGTCGTCGAGCACGGCGCCGACCTCGGCATCGCGCACGACGGCGACGCCGACCGCTGCCTCGCCGTGGACGCCGCCGGCAACGAGGTCGACGGCGACCAGATCCTCGCCGTGCTCGCCCTCGCCATGCGTGAGGCCGGGACGCTGCGCGGCGACACCGTCGTCGCGACCGTCATGTCCAACCTGGGCTTCAAGCTCGCCATGGAGCGCGAGGGCCTGAACCTCGTCCAGACCGCGGTCGGCGACCGCTACGTCCTGGAGTCCATGAAGGAGAACGGCTACGCACTCGGCGGCGAGCAGTCCGGGCACGTCATCGTGCTCGACCACGCCACCACCGGCGACGGCACCCTCACCGGCCTGATGCTCGCCGCCCGGATCGCCGCCACCGGCAAGTCCCTCGCCGAGCTCGCCGGCGTGATGGAGCGGCTGCCGCAGATCCTCATCAACGTCCCGGACGTCGACAAGTCCCGCGTGAAGACCTCCGGCGACCTCGCCGCCGCGGTCACCGCCGCCGAGTCGGAACTCGGTGCCACCGGCCGCGTCCTGCTTCGCCCCTCCGGCACCGAGCCGCTGGTCCGCGTCATGGTCGAGGCCGCCGACATCGAGCAGGCCCGCGCGGTCGCGCAGCGCCTCGCGGACGTCGTGAAGTCGGCGCTGGGCTAGGCTTTCTGAGGCATCGTCATGCAGATGGGTGAGGACCCGCCGCACCGGACTCCGGTACGGCGGGTCCTTCTCGTACGAGGGGACTTTCCGGGGTCAGCCCCTGCGTAGGCGGCGCTTGAGGCGGCCGCGCTGCGTCTGCCACAGCCTCTTCTGCACGTACAGGGTCGCCGTACCCGCGAGCATGATCCCCAGCAGGTTGAGCAGCAGCTGCCCGATCGACCCACCCATCTGCCCGAGCTCGCCGTAGCTGAGCGCCACCGCCGCGTTCGCCGCCGCCGGGACCGTGGTCACCGAGATCGCCACTCCCACCAGGGCGCCCGACTTGGACGAGGTCAGCGACAGGGTGCCGGCCGCGCCCGCCAGGAGTGCCACCACGAAGGAGAACGGGTCCGGCTGCCAGATGAAGCTGGTCTGTGGACGCTCCGCGTCCAGCAGGTCCTTGCTGAACAGGCCCAGCCAGTCCATGAGCAGGCTGAACACGGTCGTCACCAGGATCGCCGAAGCGAAGCCGATGAGCAGCGCGATCAGCGAACGGGCCGCCAGCCTCGGCGCCCGCTGCACGATCGCCGTGCACACCCCGGCGAGCGGGCCGAACTCCGGGCCGACCGCCATGGCGCCCACGATCAGGATCGCGTTGTCCAGGATGACACCGCAGGCCGCGAGCATCGTCGCGAGGCACATGAAGGAGAAATAGGTGAAGGAGAGCGTCGACTCCTCGTGGCTCGACTCCGCCAGCTGCTCCCAGATCACGGCGTCCGCGCCCTCGCCCGGCGCCTCCTCCTCGGCCGCGTCCGCCCGCCTGGACATCGACAGGTCGATGTGTTCCACGGCGATCGACCCGTCCTGATCGATCTTCAGGTCGCGGAGCCGGTGCAGCAGTTCGTCCGCGGCCTCACGCGCCGTGTCACAGGCGACCAGGTCGCCGACAGGGTTCCTGGCCGCGCCGGGCAGCACCACGAGATGCGTGGCGCCGACCGTCGACTCGATCAGTTCGACCGCGGACGCGGTGCGGTCAGGTGGAACGATCATCCGAAGGTGCAGCATGCGGAGAGCTTACGGAGGTCACAGCTTGCGGAGGCTCAGGCGCTGCACCTTGTGGTCGGGGCCCTTGCGGACGACGAGGGTCGCCCGGCCGCGGGTGGGGGCGACGTTCTCCAGGAGGTTGACCTTGTTGATCGTCCGCCACATCGTGCGGGCGTAGTCGAGGGCCTCCTCCTCGGAGACCTGCGTGTACCGCTGGAAGTACGAGGAGGGATTCTGGAACGCGGTGTCGCGCAGCTTGCGGAAGCGGTTGAGGTACCAGCGCTCGATGTCCTCCGGCCGCGCGTCCACGTACACCGAGAAGTCGAAGTAGTCGGCGAGACCGACCCTCGTACGGCCGTCCTTGCCGGGCAGGGCCGGCTGGAGGACGTTCAGCCCCTCCACGATGAGGATGTCGGGGCGGCGGACGACGAGCCGCTCGCCGGGCACGCGGTCGTAGATCAGGTGCGAGTAGACCGGGGCCGTGACCTCCTCCTTGCCCGCCTTGATGTCCGCCACGAACCGGGTCAGCGCCCGGCGGTCGTACGACTCCGGGAAACCCTTGCGGGCCATCAGGCCGCGCGCCTTCAGCTCCTCCATCGGATAGAGGAAGGCGTCCGTCGTCACCAGCTCCACGCGCGGGTGCTCCGGCCAGCGGGCGAGGAGGGCCTGGAGGAGGCGGGAGACCGTCGACTTGCCGACGGCGACCGAACCGGCGACCCCTATGACGAAGGGGGTGCCGCGCTGCTCCGCGCTCTCGCCCAGGAAGGTGTTGAGGGCGCCGCGGAGGCCGCTGGTGGCCTGCACGTAAAGGTTGAGCAGCCGGGAGAGCGGGAGGTAGACGTCCCGGACCTCGTCGAGGTCGATGACGTCCCCGAGGCCGCGGAGCCGCTCGACCTCGTCGGCGGTGAGGGGGAGCGGCGTCTTGTCGCGGAGGTCGCTCCACTCGGCCCGGGTGAGGTCGACGTAGGGGGTCGCCTCGGAGGGACGGCGGTTGCCGGTGCCGTTCCGGGGGCTGCCGGTGCCGTTCCGGGCGGTGCCGGTCCCGTTTCCGGGGGTGCCGGTGCCGTTCCCTGGGCTGCCGGTCCCGGCGCCGTCGCGGGGACCTTCTCCGTTGGCGCTTCGTGGCGGCGAAGTGATCACCCCGCCATTGTCGGGGGTCGGGGGCGTCTGTGGGTCGTGGGGTCGGTCACGCGACAAAAGTCGTTGTCCGGGCGCGGCCGCGGGGGCGATCATTCTCGGGTGCCGCGTGTCCTCTGGATCTCACGCGGGGGGAGCCGCCCGTCGGGCGGCACGATGAGACCACGAAGAGAAACAGAGAGCCACCACAGATGCGTACGACCATGAGAAGCGCTGCCGTCACCGCCACCGCCGTCTCCCTCGCCCTGCTCGTCACCGCCTGCGGTGGCGGGGAGAAGAGCGACGGCGACCAGGGCAAGGACGGGGGGAAGGGCGCCGCTCCGAGCACCTCCGCCCCGAGCACCTCCGCTCCGAGCGCCTCCGCCACGAGCAGCGCACCCGACGCCAAGGCGCTGACCGCCGCCGAGCTCGAGAAGCTCATCGTCGAGCAGGCCGACCTGCCGGGCCACCAGGTGCAGAAGACCAAGGCCGGAGAGATCCCCGCGGCCTCCGCGATCTCCACCGACAAGCCGTCCTGCAAGCCGTTCGCCGAGGCCATGTCCTACCTCGCCCCCGGGAAGCCGGCCGTCTCCGCGCACCGCAAGGCCATCGAAATGCCGAAGACCGAGGGGAAGACGGCATCTCCGGAGGACGCCCTGGGGGCGCTGGCGGCACCGGTGACGGGCGTGGCCCTCGGCTCGTACGAGGGGCAGGGCGCGCAGGAGGCCTTCGCCTCGCTGAAGACGGCCGGCACCGACTGCGCGGGCGGCTTCACGCTGATCGGCGGCGGCGAGCGGACGAAGATCACCCAGGTCGCGCCGGAGACGGTGGCGGGTGAGGCGGCGCTGGCCTGGACGGTCACCACCGACGTGGAGGGCAAGCCCTGGGTCACCAAGCTGGTCGTCTTCCGTCACGGCAACACCCTGGCCTCGCTCTCCACGATCAGCTTCGGCGGCACGGTCAAGGCCCTGCCGAAGGCCATCATCGACGCGCAGGCCGCGAAGCTCGGCTGACGCCACCCTTCGCCGGCGCACGGGTTCGCAGGCGGGGTTCGGTCGGCTGCCGACGCGCGGTCGCCGAACTCCGGCCTTCCGGCCGCCTTCCGTCCTACGCTTCCGACATGTGCGGAATCGTGGGATACGCCGGCGGGCAGTCGGCGCTTGATGTGGTGGTCGCGGGCCTGAAGCGGCTCGAATACCGGGGCTACGACTCGGCCGGTGTCGCGGTGCTCTCCGACGGGGGAATCGCCGCGGCGAAGAAGGCGGGCAAGCTCGTCAACCTGGAGAAGGAGCTCGTGGACCGGCCGCTGGCCGGCGGCTCCGTGGGCATCGGGCACACCCGGTGGGCCACCCACGGCGGGCCGACCGACGTCAACGCGCACCCCCACCTGGACAACGCCGGGCGCGTCGCCGTCGTCCACAACGGCATCATCGAGAACTTCGCCGACCTGCGCGCCGAGCTCGCCGAGCGCGGCCACGACCTGGTCTCCGAGACCGACACCGAGGTCGTCGCCCACCTCGTCGCCGAGGAGTTCTCCTCCGCCGGCGACCTGGCGGAGGCCATGCGGCTCGTCTGCCGCCGCCTCGACGGGGCCTTCACCCTGGTCGCCGTCCACGCCGACCAGCCCGACGTCGTCGTCGGCGCCCGCCGGAACTCCCCGCTCGTCGTCGGCGTCGGCGAGGGCGAGAACTTCCTCGCCTCCGACGTGTCCGCCTTCATCGCCCACACCCGCTCGGCGATCGAACTCGGCCAGGACCAGGTCGTCGAGCTCACCCGGGACACCGTCACCATCACCGACTTCGACGGCGCCCCCGCCGACGTACGGGCCTTCCACGTCGACTGGGACGCCTCCGCCGCCGAGAAGGGCGGCTACGACTACTTCATGCTCAAGGAGATCGCCGAGCAGCCCAAGGCCGTCGCCGACACCCTCCTCGGGCGGATCGACGGGGCCGGCCGGCTCACCCTCGACGAGGTCCGCATCCCCGCCGCCGTGCTCCGCGAGGCCGACAAGGTCGTCATCATCGCCTGCGGCACCGCCTTCCACGCCGGTCTCATCGCCAAGTACGCCATCGAGCACTGGACCCGCATCCCCTGTGAGGTCGAGCTCGCCAGCGAGTTCCGCTACCGGGACCCGATCCTCGGCCAGAAGACCCTGGTGATCGCGATCTCCCAGTCCGGCGAGACCATGGACACCCTCATGGCGCTCCGGCACGCCCGCGAGCAGGGCGCGAAGGTCCTCGCCGTCTGCAACACGAACGGTTCGACGATCCCCAGGGAATCGGACGCCGTCCTCTACACGCACGCCGGGCCCGAGGTCGCCGTGGCCTCGACCAAGGCCTTCCTGACGCAGCTCGTCGCCTGTTATCTGCTCGCGCTCTACCTCGGGCAGGTGCGCGGCACCAAGTGGGGCGACGAGATCCACGCCGTCGTCCGCGAGCTCGCCCGCATCGGCGACGAGGTCGAGCGGGTCCTGGAGACCATGGAGCCCGTCCGGGCCCTCGCCCGCTCCCTCGCCCACAAGAACACCGTCCTCTTCCTCGGCCGGCACGTCGGCTACCCGGTGGCCCTGGAGGGCGCGCTGAAGCTCAAGGAGCTCGCGTACATGCACGCCGAGGGCTTCGCCGCCGGAGAGCTCAAGCACGGCCCGATCGCGCTCATCGAGGAGGACCTGCCGGTCGTCGTCGTGGTGCCCTCGCCCAAGGGCCGCTCCGTCCTCCACGACAAGATCGTCTCCAACATCCAGGAGATCCGGGCGCGCGGTGCGCGGACCATCGTGATCGCCGAGGAGGGCGACGAGGCCGTCGTCCCGTACGCCGACCACCTCATCCGGATCCCGGCGACGCCTACGCTGCTCCAGCCGCTGGTCTCCACGGTGCCGCTCCAGGTCTTCGCCTGCGAGCTCGCCACCGCGCGGGGCAACGAGGTCGACCAGCCGCGCAACCTGGCCAAGTCCGTGACCGTGGAGTGAGTGGGAAATGATCATTGGGGTGGGGATCGACGTGGCGGAGATCGACCGCTTCGGCGCGTCGATCGAGCGCACACCGGGGCTGCTCCAGCGCCTCTTCGTCGAGCGGGAGCTGCTGCTCCCCAGCGGCGAACGGCGCGGGGTGGCCTCGCTCGCGGTGCGGTTCGCCGCGAAGGAGGCGCTGGCGAAGGCGCTCGGCGCGCCGGGCGGACTGCACTGGACGGACGCCGAGGTGTACGTCGAGGGGACCGGGCAGCCACGGCTCCGCGTGCGCGGGACGGTGGCGGCGCGGGCGGCGGAGCTGGGCGTGAAGCACTGGCACGTCTCGCTGAGCCATGACGCGGGGGTGGCCTCGGCGGTGGTGATCGCGGAGGGGTGAGGGTCGTACGTCGACAGGGGCCCGGCCGTCTTCACGGCCGGGCCCCTGTCGTGTGCGCGCGGCCGCCAGGGCCGGCGTCGGCGTCGGGTGGTGTGCGCCGCGCGCGTCTAGGGTCACCGATTCGGCGGCCTGGTCGCCGACGTACAGCCGTCCCTACGCCGGGTCGGCGGCGAGGTGGGTGACGCTGACGTCGACCGCGGGCAGGGGCTTGAAGGCTGCGGCAGACTGCTGGACATGCGTACCGCTCACCGTGTCGAGACCGTCCGGGCCGCCGAGGCCGCACTCCAGGCCCACCTCCCGGAAGGCGCCCTCATGCAGCGGGCCGCCGCCGGACTCGCCGCCGCCTGCTGCGGGTTGCTGCCGCGGGTGTACGGGGCGCGGATCGTGCTCCTCGTCGGCAGCGGCGACAACGGCGGCGACGCCCTGCACGCCGGTGCCCGGCTCGCCCGGCGCGGCGCGGGCGTCACGGCCGTACTGCTCGGGGAGCGGGCCCACGAGGGCGGGCTCGCGGCGTTCCGGACGGCGGGCGGGCGGATCGCCGACGACCCCTTCGGGGCCCTCGCCGTCGCCGACCTCGTCCTCGACGGCATCACCGGCATCGGCGGGCGGGGCGGGCTCCGGCCCGACGCCGTCCCCGTCGCGCGGGCCGCGCGCGGCTCCGACGCCGTCGTCGTCGCCGTCGACCTGCCGAGCGGCGTCGACGCCGACACGGGGGAGGTGACGGGCGAGGCGCTGCGGGCCGACGCGACGGTGACCTTCGGGACGTACAAGCCGGGGCTGCTCGTCGACCCCGCGCGGGAGTACGCCGGGGCGCTGCGGCTCGTCGACATCGGCCTCGGGCCCTTCCTCCCCGGGGTGCCCGAGGCGGAGGCCCTCCAGCACGCGGACGTCGCGCGGCTGCTGCCCGTGCCGGGCGCCGAGAGCGACAAGTACCGCCGCGGCGTCCTCGGCGTCGTCGCCGGCTCCGCCCGCTACCCCGGAGCGGCGGTCCTCGCGGTGGCGGGGGCGCTGCGGGGCGGGGCGGGGGCCGTGCGGTACGTCGGACCCGCCGGGGACGCGGTGCTCGCGCGGCACCCGGAGACGCTGGTGCACTCCGGGCAGCCGGAGAAGGCCGGGCGGGTGCAGGCCTGGGTCGTCGGGCCCGGGCTCGGCGAAGGGCCCGGTTCCGCCGTCGCGGTCGCCGAGGTCCTCGCCTCCGACGTGCCGGTCCTCGTCGACGCCGACGGCCTGCGGGGCCTCGACCCGGCCGTCGTACGCGCCCGTCGCCCGGCCCCGACCCTGCTCACCCCGCACGCGGGGGAGGCGGCGGCGCTGCTGGGCGTCGCCCGGGAGGAGGTCGAGGCCGGGCGGCTCGCGGCGGTACGGGAGCTGGCGGCGCGCTTCGGGGCGACGGTGCTGCTCAAGGGGTCGACGACGCTGGTGTGCGGCCCGGAGGGCGGGCCGGTACGGGTCAACCCGACGGGGACGCCGTGGCTGGCGACGGCGGGCAGCGGCGACGTCCTGTCGGGGCTCGCGGGCTCGCTGCTGGCGGCGGGACTCCCGGTGATGGACGCGGCGTCGGCCGCGGCGTACCTGCACGGGCTGGCGGCACGGCGGGCGTCCACCGGGCGGGGCGGCGGTCCGGCGGGGCCGGTGACGGCGAGCGAGGTGGCGGAGTCCCTGCGGGGGGCGTGGGGGGACGTGGGGGCGTAGGCGGTGGGGTGGGAGGGGGGTCGCGGGGCTGTGCCCCGGACCACGCTCGGGGCTGTGCCCCGGACCCCCCTCGGGGCTCCGCCCCCGCCCTCCGGCCATCCCCTCCGCCACCCCCCACTCGGCCGAACCCGTTGCCCCACCCGTGCGATCCGGCGCGCTGCGAGCGCGGGGCGGGGATTGGGTGGGTCGGGTGATCATGTCGAGAAGTCGTACCGCCCCGCTGTTGTTCGTCCTCGCCGCCGTGCTCGCCCTCGGGCCCACCGCTGCCCTCGCCGACACGCCCGAGCCCTCCGGGCCTTCCGCGGCCGCCGAGCCGCTCGTGCCCGGGGTTCCCGGTGCCGGGCGGGCCGAGTATCCGATGGACACGCCCGATCAGGTGCTGCCTCCGCTGCAGCCCCAGGGCGAGGTGCCCGTGCCCGAGCCCGAGGAGGGGGTCGACGAGCTGGTCGAGTATCTGCCGCGGAGTGTCGTCGGGGCCGCCTGCACCGCCACCACCGGGACCTATCAGCGGCAGGTCGAGCGGCTGTTGAAGCTGACGGTCGACGGGAGGCAGTCGGCCGCCGACTGCAGGGCCATCAAGGCCTTTCAGGTGAAGGAGAAGATCAAGCCCGCCAACGGGTACGCCGGGCCCGTCACCTGGGCCCGGGCCGAGCTGCTCGCCGCGCGGAAGAACCTCGACCCGGGGCGGCGCTGCCCCGTGAAGAAGTACGCCGTGGCCTGCGTCGATCTCGACCGGCAGCTCATGTGGGTCCGTAAGGACAAGAAGGTGACCTACGGGGTGGTGAACATCAGGAGCGGGCGGGTCGGGTACGCGACCCGGACCGGCTGGCACACCGTCTACTGGCGCCACAAGGACCACTGGTCGTCCATCTACGACACCCCCATGCCGTACTCCCAGTTCTTCAGCGGCGGCCAGGCCTTCCACGGCGTCTACGGGCCGATCGCCACGCCCACCGGCAGCCGCGGCTGCGTCAATCTCAGCTACGGCAACGCCGGGAGACTCTGGGACGTCCTGCGCAAGGGTGACCGGGTCTACATCTGGGGAAAGCGGCCCGGTAGCTGACACCTGAGAGACTGGGCGCGATGACTGAGACACCTCCGCCCCGCAGGGCCCGCGCCGAGATCGACCTCGGCGCGCTGCGTGCGAACGTCCGCACGCTGCGCGCCCGCGTCGCCCCCCACGTCCGGATCATGGCCGTGGTCAAGGCCGACGCGTACGGACACGGCGCCGTACGCTGTGCCCGCGCCGCCCTCGACGCGGGCGCGGACTGGCTCGGTACGGCCACCCCGCACGAGGCGCTCGCCCTGCGCGCCGCCGGGATCACCGACGTTCCCGTCATGTGCTGGCTCTGGACCCCCGGCGACCCCTGGGACCAGGGCATCGAGGCCGGTCTCGACATGTCCGTGAGCGGGATGTGGGCTCTGGAGGAGGTCGTCGAGGCCGCCAGGGCGACCGGGAAGCTCGCCCGCGTGCAGCTCAAGGCCGACACCGGGCTCGGGCGCAACGGCTGCCAGCCCGCCGACTGGCCCGAGCTCGTCGGGGCGGCGCTGAAGGCCGAGGCCGAGGGGCTCGTGAAGGTGACCGGCCTCTGGTCGCACCTCGCCTGCGCCGACGAGCCCCACCATCCCTCCATCGCCGCGCAGCTCGACGTCTTCCGGTCGATGCTCGCCCACGCGGAGGAGGCGGGCGTCGAGCCCGAGGTCCGGCACATCGCGAACTCGCCGGCCACCCTCACCCTGCCCGAGGCCCACTTCGACCTGGTCCGGCCCGGCATCGCGGTGTACGGCGTCTCGCCGAGCCCCGAGCTCGGCACCTCCGCCGAGCTGGGGCTCCGGCCCGTCATGTCGCTGAAGGCGAGCGTCGCGCTCGTCAAGCACGTGCCCGCCGGGCACGGGGTCAGTTACGGGCATCACTACGTCACGGGTGACGAGACCACCCTCGGGCTCGTGCCCCTCGGGTACGCCGACGGCGTCCCCCGGCACGCCTCGGGCCGCGGCCGCGTCCTCGTCGGCGACACCGTCCGGACGGTCGCCGGGCGCGTCGCCATGGACCAGTTCGTCGTCGACCTCGGCGGGGACACCCCCGAGCCCGGCGCCGAGGCCGTGCTCTTCGGCCCCGGCGACCGGGGCGAGCCGACCGCCGAGGACTGGGCGGTGGCCGCCGACACCATCGCGTACGAGATCGTGACCCGGATCGGCGCGCGCGTCCCGCGCGTGTACCTGGGCGAGTAGGGGGGTCGGGGTGGGCGAGTCCAGCGGCACCAGTAACTGGCGGCGGGCCGGGTTCGCCGGGGCCGCGATAGGCGTCCTCGCCGCGGGCGCGGCCGCCGGAGTCGCCGTCGAGCGGCTCACGGTCGGCCGCTCCGTACGGCAGAAGGCCCGGCTCGCCCTGGACTCCACCGGGCCGTACGGCAGCCTGCGCGGCACCTCGGGCCGGGCGCTCGCCGACGACTCGACCGTCCTGTATTACGAGGTCGACGACATCGACGACATCGACGACATCGACGAGGCCGATGAGGTCGGCCTCGTCGTCGGTGAGGCCGGCGAGCTCGACGCCAGGGGTGACGCCCGCCCGGGGCCGCCGGGCACGTCCGTCGGGCGCCGTCGCCGGCGGCGGCTCTTCGGCCGCAAGGAACCCGCCCCCGTCACCGTCGTCTTCAGCCACGGCTACTGCCTCAACCAGGACTCCTGGCACTTCCAGCGGGCCGCGCTCCGCGGTCTCGTCCGCACCGTCCACTGGGACCAGCGCAGCCACGGCCGCTCCGGCCACGGCGTCGCCCAGTCCGGGCCTGACGGGGTGCCCGTCTCCATCGACCAGCTGGGCCGCGACCTCAAGGCCGTCCTCGACGTCGCCGCGCCCGAGGGCCCGCTCGTCCTGGTCGGGCACTCGATGGGCGGCATGACGGTGATGGCGCTCGCCGAGCAGTACCCGGAGTTCTTCCGCGAGCGGGTCGTGGGCGTCGCCTTCGTCGGCACCTCCGCCGGAAACCTCGCCGAGGTGTCGTACGGGCTGCCGCTCGCCGGCGTCAACGCCGTCCGACGGGTCCTGCCTGGCGTGCTCCGGGCCCTCGGCTCGCAGGCGGAGCTGGTCGAGCGCGGGCGCCGTGCGACGGCGGACCTCTTCGCCGGGCTCATCAAGAAGTACTCGTTCGCGTCGAAGGACGTGGACCCGGCGGTCGCCCGCTTCGCGGAGCGGATGATCGAGTCGACCCCGATCGACGTGGTGGCGGAGTTCTACCCGGCCTTCGCCGAGCACGACAAGGCCACCGCCGTCGCCGCCTTCGCGGAGCTGGAGCTGCCGGTGCTCGCGCTCGCCGGGGACAACGACCTCGTGACCCCCAGCTCGCACACCGAGGCCATCGCCGATCTCCTCCCGGACGCGGAGCTGGTCATCGTCCCCGACGCGGGCCACCTCGTGATGCTGGAGCGCCCCGAGGCCGTCACCGACCGGCTGGCCGACCTGCTCGTGCGGGCCGGCGCGGTCCCCGGGCCCGCGACGGTGAGGACGGACGCCCGCAGGAGTTAGGTTGGGCGGCATGGAAGCAGCGCACCCGCCCGTCTCCGGCGCCACCCTCGACATCGACTCCCCCGAGCAGATGGGGGACCTCGGTCGCCGGCTCGCGAAACTCCTCCGCCCCGGCGACCTCGTCATGCTCACCGGCGAGCTCGGTGCCGGGAAGACCACCCTGACCCGTGGCCTCGGCGAGGGCCTCGGTGTGCGCGGTGCCGTCACCTCCCCGACCTTCGTCATCGCCCGTGTCCACCCGTCCCTGGTCGGCGGTCCGGCCCTCGTCCACGTCGACGCGTACCGCCTCGGCGGCGGTCTCGACGAGATGGAGGACCTCGACCTGGACGTCTCGCTGCCCGAGTCCGTGGTGGTCGTGGAGTGGGGTGACGGCAAGGTCGAGGAGTTGACCGACGACCGGCTGCACGTCCTCATCCACCGCGTGACCGGCGACACCGACGACGACCGGCGCACGGTCGTCCTGCGCGGGATCGGTTCGCGCTGGGCCGACGAGGACCTCGATCTCGGCTGAGGGCGAGCCGGCACCTCCCAGGGCGCCGTCGTGTTCGTCTGATCGTAGGAGCTTCCGACAACGTGTCGGGAAGATATTGCGTGGGCCGTACGTGCCGTGGTGACATGGATGCACGAGCTGGTTAGGTGTACCTAACCTACGGGAGGCATGCATGGCCACGCCACAGCGCGCGGAAGCCGGAAACGGCCGGGACCACGTCTCGATGGGCGAGCTCCTGGCGTCCTGCGCCGCGGCGCGTGCCGTGTCCACGCCGCCGCGCCGCACCGGGCCCGAGCAGGGCGAGGGCGGGAACGAGCGCGAAGACGGGCGCGAAGACGACGGCAGACTCGTCGTGTGGCGGGACGAAGCCGCTTAGGAGGCGTCGTCCCTCCTCGAATCAGGGCAGGACAGCCTGTATATGTGTGCGGGAGCGGGCGCGGTCAGTTGACGACGACGACCTTCGCGCCGATCGACGCGAACATCCACAGCGCGTCCCCGTCCGCCCGCTTCATGCGGATGCCGCCCGTCTTCTTCGACGGGTCCGGCTTCGGCGTCGAGCCGTCCACCGCCGCGCTGAAGCCGATCGCCACGTCCTGGGCGGTCGCGAACCGCACCACGTGCTCGATCTGCACCCCGTCCGAGCCGCGCACCGAGCCCGAGCGCGAGGTCACCGAGTAGGCGCCCGGCGGCGGGTTCACCGTGCTCGGCATCACCGTGAACGTGCGGGTGGCCTTGCCCTTGCCGTCCACCAGCCACACCCGTCGGTCGGCGAGTGCGTACACGACCCGCTCACCCGTGCCCGAGCCCGCCGG
The DNA here is from genome assembly GCF_053607625.1 of Streptomyces sp. NPDC055103. Classification (NCBI taxonomy): domain Bacteria; kingdom Bacillati; phylum Actinomycetota; class Actinomycetes; order Kitasatosporales; family Streptomycetaceae; genus Streptomyces; species Streptomyces sp. NPDC055103. The sequence continues at coordinate 47,843 of NZ_JBSGTX010000002.1, read as the reverse complement.
GACCGTCAGCGGGTTCTTCACCGGCTGCTTCGGGCCGCCGCTCGCCGACGCGGAGGGGACGGCCGTGCCCGGCTTCGTCGGCTTCGCCGACAGATCGGTGGGGACGTTCGCCGAGGCCTGGTACGCGAGGACGCCGACCGCGACGACGGCCGCCGCGGTGAGCCCGGCCACGAATCCCGAGCTGCTCCTTGCCACCGTGCCCACCTCTCGTACGAACGTATCGAAGGGTGACGGTAGCAGCCGGTGCCCCCGGGGGCGGGGCGCCGTGCCCGGCGGCGGTCCGGGGGTGGCCCGGGTGCCTCGCCGGGGCGCCGCCCGTCCCGGGAGCCGTAGGCTGTTCGCGTGCTGTTGCTCGCCATGGATACCGCCACCCCCGCCGTCACCGTCGCCCTGCACGACGGCGAGGCCGTCGTCGCCTCGTCGAGCCAGGTCGACGCCCGCCGTCACGGGGAGCTGCTGCTGCCCGCCGTCGACCGGGTCCTCAAGGAGGCCGGGCTCGCGCTCGACGCCGTCACCGGGATCGTCGTCGGCGTCGGCCCCGGTCCGTACACCGGTCTGCGCGTCGGTCTCGTCACCGCCGCGTCCTTCTCCTCCGTGCTCGGCGTCCCCGTGCACGGCCTGTGCACCCTCGACGGCCTCGCGTACGCCTCCGGGATCGACGGGCCCTTCGCCGTCGCGACGGACGCGCGCCGCAAGGAGGTCTACTGGGCGCGCTACGAGGACTCCCGCACCCGCGTGACCGACGCGGCCGTCGACCGACCCGCCGAGATCGCCGAACGCCTCGCCGGTCTGCCCGTCGTCGGCTCGGGCGCCCGCCTCTACCCCGATGCCTTCCCCGACGCCCGTGACCCCGAGCACCAGTCGGCGGCCGCGCTCGCCGCGCTCGCCGCCGAGAAGCTGGCGGCCGGCGGCGAGGGGTTCCTGGACCCGCTGCCGATGTACCTGCGGCGCCCCGACGCGCAGGTGCCCAAGAACTACAAGGTGGTCACCCCCAAGTGACCGGCGGAGACACGACCGGCGGACACCTGGCCGGCGGAGACGTGGCCGGCGGAGACGTGACCGGTGGGGTCGAGCTGCGCGAGATGCGCTGGTGGGACATCGCCCCGGTGCTGGCCCTGGAGGACGAGCTGTTCCCCGAGGACGCCTGGTCGGCGGGGATGTTCTGGTCGGAGCTCGCGCACGCGCGCGGCCCCCGGGCCACCCGCCGCTACCTCGTCGCGGAGGACGCGGCGGGGCGGCTCGTCGGATACGCCGGGCTCGCCGCGGCCGGCGGACTCGGCGACGTCCAGACGATCGCCGTCGCCCGCGACCAGTGGGGTACGGGCCTCGGCGCCCGGCTCCTCACCGACCTGCTCCACCACGCCACCGCCTTCGAATGCGACGAGGTCCTCCTCGAAGTGCGCGTGGACAACACCCGGGCCCAGAAGCTCTACGAGCGCTTCGGCTTCGAGCCCATCGGCTTCCGGCGCGGCTACTACCAGCCCGGCAACGTGGACGCGCTCGTGATGCGACTGACCGTCCAAGGAACCGGGACCGAGATCTGATGTCCGTAACGACCCATGGCTGGAATGACTGATGGCTGCTGACGAACCCCTCGTACTCGGCATCGAGACCTCCTGTGACGAGACCGGCGTCGGCATCGTCCACGGCACGACCCTCCTCGCCGACGCCGTCGCCTCCAGCGTCGACACCCACGCCCGCTTCGGCGGCGTCGTGCCCGAGATCGCGTCCCGCGCCCACCTGGAGGCGATGGTCCCGACGATCGAGCGCGCCCTGAAGACGGCCGGGGTCTCCGCGAAGGACCTCGACGGCATCGCCGTCACGGCCGGGCCGGGCCTCGCGGGCGCGCTGCTCGTCGGCGTCTCGGCCGCCAAGGCGTACGCCTACGCCCTCGGCAAGCCGCTCTACGGCGTCAACCACCTCGCCTCGCACATCTGCGTCGACCAGCTGGAGCACGGCAAGCTGCCCGAGCCGACGATGGCCCTGCTGGTCTCCGGCGGTCACTCGTCCCTGCTGCTCTCCTCCGACATCACCTCCGACGTGCGGCCCATGGGCGCCACCATCGACGACGCTGCCGGCGAGGCCTTCGACAAGATCGCCCGCGTCCTCGACCTCGGCTTCCCCGGCGGACCGGTCATCGACCGGCTCGCCCGGGAGGGCGACCCGAAGGCGATCGCCTTCCCGCGCGGACTGAGCGGCTCCCGTGACCCCGCGTACGACTTCTCCTTCTCCGGCCTCAAGACCGCCGTGGCCCGCTGGATCGAGGCGAAGCGCGCGGCCGGCGAGGACGTGCCCGTACGGGACGTGGCCGCGTCCTTCCAGGAGGCCGTCGTGGACGTGCTCACCCGCAAGGCCGTCCGGGCCTGCAAGGACGAGGGCGTCGACCACCTGATGATCGGCGGCGGCGTCGCCGCCAACTCGCGGCTGCGGGCGCTCGCCCAGGAGCGCTGCGAGCGGGCCGGCATCCGGCTGCGCGTACCGCGCCCGGGGCTGTGCACGGACAACGGCGCGATGGTCGCCGCGCTCGGCTCCGAGATGGTCGCCCGCAACCGGCCGGCCTCGGACCTGGAGCTGTCGGCTGACTCGTCGCTGCCGGTGACGGATCCGCATGTGCCCGGTGCGGCCCACGCCCACGATCACGGTCACGCCCACGACCACGATCACGTGCACGAGGTCAGCAAGGAGAACCTGTACCCGTGAAGCTCACGCTCATGTGGGAGGCGCGGGCCGCCCAGGGCCGCGGCGCCGAGCTCCTGGAATGGGCCAGGGCCCAGGTCCTGGCCCACGAGCCCCTGCGCCGGGAGATCTTCCGCGCCCCGCAGGACCGGGTCCTCGTCCTCACGTGGTGGGAGGCGGAGACCTTCGACGCCGAACTGCCCGAACTGCCCGAGCCGGAGGCGGAGCTCATCACCCGTCCGGTCCATCGCTGGCGCTTCGAGGCGGTTTCCTCCGACTGATCCGGCCTCCGGGGGCAACCCCGGGGCCCGCTCGCGCATCCCACAGGGCGTGGACAAGAAGATCGTGGTGTGGGCGGCGCTGACCGCCGTCGCTCTGCTCGTGACCGGCTGCACGGCGGAGCACCCGGCCCCCGCCCCCGCCACCGCCCCGGGCGCGTCCGGGAGCGCCCCTGCCGTGGCGCCCACAGCCGGTGCGGCCGCGTCGCCCTCGACCGGTGCGGCCGTGGATCCCTCAGCCGGTGCGGCCGCCGGCGCGCCGGGCTCCGCCGCCGCGTACCGCACGTGGGGGCTGAAGCCCTTCGCCGCCCCGCCCGCCCCGCCGGCGGTCAAGCCGGTCGTCCGGAAGCCCGGCGGTCCCGTCCCCGTCATCAGCGAGATCCCCACCACCGAGAAGATCGTCTTCATCACGATCGACGACGGGGCCGAGAAGGACCCGGAGTTCGTCCGGATGATGAAGGACCTCAAGGTCCCGGTGACGATGTTCCTCACCGACTCCGCGATCCGCGGCGACTACGGCTACTTCGCCCCGCTCGCCGCCCAGGGCCACGGCGTCGCCAACCACACCCTGACCCACCCCAACCTCCGCACGCTCTCCCGCGACGCCCAGCGCCGGGAGATCTGCGGCCAGCAGACGAAGCTGGCTGCGCGGTACGGCACGGCCCCGCGGCTCTTCCGCCCGCCGTACGGCAACTGGAACGAGGACACCCGCGCCGCCGCCGGGACCTGCGGGGTGGACGCCATCGTGCTGTGGCGCGAGTCCATGCAGATCAAGAACATGCAGTACCAGCGCGGGGACAAGAAGCTGCGCCCCGGCGACATCATCCTGGCCCACTTCCGGGGCCCGTCGGAGCTCAAGGGCCGGACGATGACCGAGATGACGGCCACGATGCTGCGCCGCATCCAGGAGCAGGGCTTCACCGTGGCCCGCCTGGAGGACTACGTCTGAGGATCCCGGTCCACGGATTCCCGGAGATTCCCCTGGCGCGGTGTCGATGCGGGCCCGACCCGTTCGACGTATGTGTGGAAGGCGGGGAACGGCCCCGCCACCGCACCACCGAGGAGTCGTCATGCCCCGCTTCCTGTCCCTCGTCCGCATCGAGGAGAACACCATCGACATGGAGAGCGCCGACCCCGGCTTCGAGGAGCGGATGGGCGCGCTCTTCGAGGAGATCACCAAGGCCGGCGCCATGGTGGACACGGCCGGGCTCAAGCCGACCGCCGAGGCCACCCGGATCACCTGGTCGGACGGGAAGCTGTCGTACACCGACGGACCGTTCACCGAGACCAAGGAGGTCGTCGGCGGCTACGCCATGCTCCAGTGCAAGGACATGGCCGAGGCCGTCGAGTGGGGGAGGCGTTTCCTGGCCGTCCACCCGCCGCAGTGGAAGGTCGGCCTGGAGGTCCGCGAGGTCGAGGAGATGCCGGAAGGCTGACCCGTGGGGTGGACCGCACTCCTGTACGGCCCTGCCGTGTCGCCCGCTGTGCTGTCATGTGAACCATGACGGTGGAAAGCACCCTGGAGACGGTCTGCCGGATGGAGTCGGCGCGGATCATCGCCACCGTGGCGCGGATCGTCCGGGACGTCGGCATCGCCGAGGAGATCGCCCAGGACGCGCTCGTCGCCGCCCTTGAGCAGTGGCCGCGGACAGGGGTCCCGGAGCGCCCGGGCGCCTGGCTGACGGCCACCGCCAAGCACCGCGCCGTCGACCTCGTGCGGCGGCGCGAGACGTACGCCCGCAAGCTCGCCGAGGTGGGCCGGACGCTCACGGAGGAGTCGTACGACCCCGAGCCGTCCGGCCCGGGCGACATCGACGACGACGTGCTCCGGCTCGTCTTCACCACCTGCCACCCGGTGCTCTCCGCCGACAGCCGCACGGCGCTCACGCTGCGGCTCGTCGGCGGGCTCCGGACGGACGAGATCGCCCGCGCCTTCCTCGTGCCCGAGGCGACGGTCGCGGCGCGGATCACCCGCGCCAAGCGGACGCTCGCGAAGGCGGGCGTGGAGTTCGAGGTGCCGTACGGGGAGGAGAGGGTCGCCCGGCTGGGCTCCGTCCTGGAGGTCGTCTACCTGATCTTCAACGAGGGGTACGCGGCGACCGCGGGCGACGACCTGCTGCGGCCCGGCCTGTGCGAGGACGCGCTCCGGCTGGCCCGCGGCCTCGCCGCGCTCCTGCCCGGGGAGGGCGAGGTCCACGGGCTCGCCGCCCTGCTGGAGCTCCAGGCCTCCCGGACGGCGGCCCGTACCGGCCGCGACGGGCAGCCCGTCCTCCTCGCCGACCAGAACAGGAGCCGCTGGAACCGGCTGCTCGTCCGGCGCGGCTTCGCCGCCCTTGAGCGGGCCGGGGACGGGCGCTCCTACGGGCCGTACGCCCTCCAGGCCGCGATCGCCGCCTGCCACGCGCGCGCCGCCTCGTACGGGGAGACGGACTGGCGGACGATCGCGGCCCTGTACGGCCGGCTGGCGGCCGTCGCGCCCTCCCCGGTGGTCGAGCTGAACCGCGCGGTCGCCGTGTCGATGGCGGAGGGCCCCGCCGAGGCCCTCCCGCTTGTCGACGCCCTGGCCGCCGAACCCGCCCTGTCCGGCTACCACCTGCTGCCGAGCGTGCGCGGCGACCTGCTGGCCCGGCTGGGGCGGGCGGCGGAGGCCCGGGCGGAGTTCGAGCGGGCCGCCTCGCTGACGCGGAACGCGCGCGAGCGGGACCTGCTCCTCGGCCGCGCCCGGGCCGTCCAGGCTCAGTAGCGGAGGATCCGGCCCGCCGACGTACCGACGAGGACCGTGCCGTCGGGGGCCGCGTGCACCGAGAGCGGGCCGTACGGGGGCAGGGCGCGGCGGTCGAGGACGGTGCCGTCGGCGGTGTCGGCGGAGATCAGGGTGCCGTCGGCGCACAGGGCGTGCAGGACGCCGTCGTGCGCGTCGAGGTCGACGAGCTCGGCGTCCAGCGGCGTGGTCCAGACGACGTCCCCCGCCGGGAAGGCGCGGCGGACCAGCTCCGTCCGGCCGTGCAGGAGGGCGGGGCCGGCGGAGTCGGAGACGTACACCGCGCGGCCGAGCGGGCGGTCGACCCGGAAGGGTTCCAGCGGGAAGAGCGTCGTCTCGGCGCCGGAGCGGGGGTCGAGCGCGATCACGTCCCGGCGCCGCCGCCCGTACAGCAGCTCGGGGCAGCGACGGACGTCGATCGGGACGAGGTCGTACCGGTCGGGCTCGTGGACCGTGGCGAGCGGGGTGCCGTCGGCGGCGAAGGTCCGGGTGTTGGGGGCGGTGCCCTCCTTCTCGCTGCCGCGGTCGTACGTGTCCCGGATCGCCCACACCCCGTCCGTACGGGTCGACAGCGCTGCCGAGAAGGGCACCGAGGGGGTGTCGAGGACCGTGCCGTCGGAGGTGTCGACGAGAGGGAAGTCGGTCCGGGTACGGGAGTCGGGGCCGGCGACGGCGACGCGTACCGTCCGCTCGTCGGCGGAGACCTCGATCCGCCGACCGCCGGCCGCCGACGGAGCGGGAACGCTCCACAGCGGCGACCCGTCGGGGGACCAGCACTCCACCACGGCGTGGCTGCGGGTGGCGAGCACCCGGCCGTCGCTCAGCCCGGCCACGGCCCGGACCCCGCCGAGGCCGTCGTAGCTCCGGCCGGCCCGCTCGGCGAGTGTCCGGAGGACCTGGTGCGCGGGATCCGGCTCGGAGTACGGGAGCGGGGTGGACGGGTCGAGCGGCTGCTTCCGGAGGGCGGACAGGCCGAGGGCGTCGGGGGCGAGGCCGAGCCACTCCTCGCGGGCCACGACGGCCCGGGACCGCTCGAACTCCACCCCGTCGTGCATGGCGCAGAAGGTGAGTTCGAGGGCGCTCGCGTCCGTCCAGCGGACCAGCTCGACACCCCACCGGGGATCGGCGAGGTCCACGCGATGACCGCTCGCGGGTTCGAGGAGGACGAGACGGCCCTCGCGCAGGTACGCGTCGCCGTTGTCGAAGCCGACGGCGAGGAGCGGGAGCGTGGGGTGGAAGGCCATCGTCTCCGTCTCCATGGCCACCGTCAGGACGTGGGCGCAGGAGAGGTCGGCGGTGCGGTAGACCGCCACCCGGCTCAGGTCCGAGAGCACCGAACTGACCGCGACCCACTGCCCGTCGCCGCTGAGGACCGCCTCGGTGGCGAGCCCGAACAGCTCGGGGAAGGGCTCCTCGTGGAAGACCGCGCGCGGGGTCGCCGTCGGCTGCTCAGGCATGGTGCTCCGTCATGTGGGTCAAGGTGGTGCGGGCGATGACGGCGAGGGCCTCCGGTGTCGCCTCCGGCGCGAGCTCGCGGAAGGACGCGGCGAAGGCCGCCGACCCGGCGCAGAGCGTCCGCGCCTCCAGGGCCTGGGCGAGGCGCGGGAACACCTCGTGGGAGCAGTACGGGTGCTCGCCCTCGACGTACGCCCGCAGGCTCTCCTCGTACGAGGCGAACTCGCCGTCGTACGCCCAGCCGTCCAGCGACAGCAGCAGCGGGAACCGCGCCCTCACCTCCCACGCGGCGAGCGGCACGTCCTCGTACGTGGCGTCCCCCTGGCGGTCCGCGAGCCGCAGGAGCATCGCGAGCTCGGTCATGAACGCGGGAACGCCCTTCGCGCCGGCGGCCGTCCGCCAGGCGTGGCGGTTCGCCTCCGGGCAGGTCGCGAGGAACTCCTCGCTGAACACGGTGGACAGATAGTCCAGTTGGGAGGCGAGATGCTGCGGGGTGTGCCGCCAGGCGGGGTCCCAGTACTCCGTCCGCGTGACGCGCTGGAACCGCAGGACCTCCCACTCCAGCGGGTCGGGCCCGCCGGCGGCCAGTCCGACGAGGTGCGCGACCGGCCCCGTGGTGAACATGCCTTCCGGGTGCAGCGCCACGATCTCTCCCCCTGTTCGCATCCTGCCGCTCACGGCAGCTCGGTCACCGGCCCCCGCCCGCCGGGCGGCCGATCAGCATCGTCGGGGCCCCCGCGACCCGGGTGAGCAGCACCGTCGCGGAGTGGGGGCCCTTCGGCTTCACCTTGCGCCGGATCTCCTCGGGTTCGACCGCCGAGCCGCGCTTCTTCACGGTCAGGGTGCCGACCTCGCGCTCCCGCAGCAGAGCCTTCAACTTCTTGAGGTTGAAGGGGAGTTCGTCGGTGATCTCATACGCGGAGGCGTACGGGGTGGGGACGAGCTCGTCCGCCGTGACGTAGGCGATCGTCTCGTCGATCAGGCCGCCCGACACGTCCTCGGCGACCTCGGCGACGAGGTGCGCGCGGATGACGGCGCCGTCCGGCTCGTACAGATAGCGGCCGACCGGCCGGACCGCCGGGTCGGGCAGTCCCCGGCCGACGATCCCGGCGCCCGAGGGCAGCAGCGTGGCGCGGCGGGCGCCCGGCTCCGTACCGAACCAGAGCACGGCCTCCTTCACGTCCCCGCCGTCCGAGATCCACTCGGCCTCGGCCTCCGCCGGGACGGCCTCGTGCGGGATGCCGGGTGCCACCTTCAGGGCGGCGTGCGGGGCCTTGCGGGCCGCCTCGACGGCCCAGGAGAGCGGCGGGGAGTACGCCTCGGGGTCGAAGATCCTGCCCCGGCCGCCGCGCCGCGCCGGGTCGACGAAGACCGCGTCGTAGGGGGCGGTGTCGATGTCGGTGACGTCCGCGCACCGCACCTCGATCAGCCCGCCGAGGCCGAGGGCCTCGGCGTTGGCGCGGGCCACCTCGGCGGTCAGCGGGTCGCGGTCGACGGCGAGGACGGAGATCCCGGCGCGGGCGAGGGCGAGCGCGTCGCCGCCGATCCCGGAGCAGAGGTCGGCGACGCTGCCGACGCCGAGGGCCTTGAGGCGGGCCGCCCGGTAGGTGCCGACCGAGGCGCGGGTCGACTGCTCGACGCCGTTGGGCGTGAAGTACATCCGGTACGCGTCCTCGGCGCCGAACTTCGCCACCGCGCGCTGGCGCAGCCGGGCCTGCCCGACGGCCGACGTGACGAGCTCGGCGGGGTGGTCGCGGCGCAGCCGGGAGACGACCGCCAGCTCCTGGGCGGGGTCGTAGTCGCGCAGGGCGGCGAGGAGCGCCTGTCCCTCGGGGGTGAGCAGGGCGGTGAACTGGGCGAGGTCGGTCACCCGTCCCATTGTGGGGCCTGCGGTGCTGTGGGCCGGCCGGGGGACGTGCGCCGCCGTGCGGCGGTGTCGCGGTCCGTAGGGGTGCGCTCACTGACAGGATGCGGCGCCATACCGCTTGTACGACAAGAGGAAGAATTTATGGTGATCAGCGCGCACCCTTTCCGGCGGACCCTCGGGGCCGCTCTCGTCGTCGCAGCCCTCGCATCCGCCGCCACGGCCTGCTCCGACTCCGGCCCCGCCGCACCGGAGCGCGGCGCCCCCGCCCCCGCCCCGGGGCAGCAGGGACAGGCGCAGGCCCCGGGATCGGCCGGCGCGCTCAGCGCGTACGTCGAGAAGGTCCGCAAGCAGAAGGCCGCCCGCGCGCTCGCGGCCAAGAAGTGGGGTCTGGCCCGGCCCCCGCTCGACGCCCCGGCCCCGCCGAAGGCCAAGCCGAGGATCACCACCCGCAAGGGCTTCGAGACGGACGGCGAGGGCCTGCCGCCCGTCTTCACCACCGTGCCGACCAAGCAGAAGGTCGTCTTCCTGACGATCGACGACGGCGCGGAGAAGGACCCCGAGCTGCTGCGGATGATGAAGGACCTCCGGATCCCGTACAGCGCCTTCCTCAGCGACTACGTCGTCAAGGACGACTACGGCTACTTCGCGCGGATGCAGAAGTCGCAGGAGGGCGGGGTCTCCCTCCACAACCACACGCTCAACCACCGCTACCTGCCCGGACTGTCGTACGCGCAGCAGAAGCGTGAGATCTGCGGGATGCAGGACGTCATCGAGAAACGGTATGGCAAGCGGCCCCCGCTCTTCCGCCCGCCGTACGGCAACTACAACGAGAACACGCTGCGCGCGGCGAAGTCCTGCGGGGTCAAGGCGGTCCCGCTGTGGGCCTCGGAGGCCTTCCCGGACCACATGGAGTGGCGCGAGTGGGACCGGGACCTGCACCCCGGCGACATCGTGCTCACGCACTTCCGGGGCAAGGGCGACTGGAAGGGCACGATGCCGGACATGATCCGGCGGGTGATGAACGTGATCACGGCCAAGGGGTACGCGGTCGCGAAGCTCGAGGACTACGTGTGAGAGGGCTACCTGCGAGAGGGCTCGGTGCGGGACGGGTCCGTGCGGCACGGATCCGTACGGTGATCGCGGGCGCCGCGCTGGCCGGCGCGCTGCTCACCCTCTCCGGCTGTGCCTCGTCGGTCGACCCGATCGAGCGGCTGGGGCGGAAGGCGGCGGAGCGGATGGGCCCTCGGGAGACGGCGACCGTGGCCGACGCGGTGGCCGAAAGGTGTACCGGAACGACGCGCGACGGCACGGAATTGGCACTCCGCTTGACCGAGTGCTAATCGCGGTCATAGTCTCGGCTCTGGCACTCCCCACTGGAGAGTGCCAACACAGCGACAGGCAGGTCCGGCACCCGCGACGACGGATCCACCTGGTCGCCACCTCAGACAGTTGACCCCGTAATCTCCGAAGGGGGAGGTCGGATCGTGACGACCACCAGCTCCAAGGTTGCCATCAAGCCGCTCGAGGACCGCATTGTGGTCCAGCCGCTCGACGCCGAGCAGACCACCGCCTCTGGCCTGGTCATCCCGGACACCGCGAAGGAGAAGCCCCAGGAGGGTGCTGTTCTCGCCGTGGGCCCGGGCCGCTTCGAGAACGGCGAGCGCCTGCCGCTCGACGTTCAGGTCGGCGACGTCGTGCTCTACAGCAAGTACGGCGGCACCGAGGTGAAGTACAACGGCGAGGAGTTCCTCGTCCTCTCGGCTCGCGACGTGCTCGCGATCATCGAGAAGTAATTCACCGAGTACCTGAAGTATCTGAAGCAGATGCTTTGAGCTGCGCCCCTTGACCCCGCACAGGGCGTCCGGGGGCGCAGTTCGTTTCCACCCCATTCCGAGAGGGCTGAACCGCTCCCATGGCGAAGATCCTGAAGTTCGACGAGGACGCCCGTCGCGCCCTTGAGCGCGGCGTCAACAAGCTTGCCGACACGGTGAAGGTGACGATCGGCCCCAAGGGCCGCAACGTCGTCATCGACAAGAAGTTCGGCGCCCCCACCATCACCAACGACGGTGTCACGATCGCCCGCGAGGTCGAGCTCGACGACCCGTACGAGAACCTCGGCGCCCAGCTGGTGAAGGAGGTGGCGACCAAGACCAACGACATCGCGGGTGACGGCACCACCACCGCCACCGTGCTCGCCCAGGCCCTGGTCCGCGAGGGTCTGCGCAACGTCGCCGCCGGCGCCTCCCCGGCCGCCCTGAAGAAGGGCATCGACGCCGCCGTCAAGGCCGTCTCCGAGGAGCTCCTCGCCACCGCGCGCCCGATCGAGGACAAGTCCGACATCGCCGCCGTCGCCGCGCTCTCCGCGCAGGACCAGCAGGTCGGCGAGCTCATCGCCGAGGCGATGGACAAGGTCGGCAAGGACGGTGTCATCACCGTCGAGGAGTCCAACACCTTCGGCCTGGAGCTCGACTTCACCGAGGGCATGGCCTTCGACAAGGGCTACCTGTCCCCGTACATGGTCACCGACCAGGAGCGTATGGAGGCCGTCCTCGACGACCCGTACATCCTGATCAACCAGGGCAAGATCTCCTCGATCCAGGACCTGCTCCCGATCCTCGAGAAGGTCATCCAGGCCGGCGCCAGCAAGCCGCTGCTGATCATCGCCGAGGACGTCGAGGGCGAGGCCCTGTCGACCCTGGTCGTGAACAAGATCCGTGGCACCTTCAACGCCGTGGCCGTCAAGGCCCCGGGCTTCGGCGACCGCCGCAAGGCGATGCTCGGCGACATGGCCACCCTCACCGGTGCCACCGTCATCGCCGAGGAGGTCGGCCTCAAGCTCGACCAGGCCGGTCTGGACGTGCTGGGCACCGCCCGCCGCGTGACGATCACCAAGGACGACACCACCATCGTCGAGGGCGGCGGCAACGCCGACGAGCTCGCGGGCCGTGTCAACCAGATCAAGGCCGAGATCGAGTCCACGGACTCCGACTGGGACCGCGAGAAGCTCCAGGAGCGCCTCGCGAAGCTGGCCGGCGGCGTGTGCGTGATCAAGGTCGGCGCCGCCACCGAGGTGGAGCTCAAGGAGAAGAAGCACCGTCTGGAGGACGCCATCTCCGCGACCCGCGCCGCGGTCGAGGAGGGCATCGTCTCCGGTGGTGGCTCCGCTCTGGTCCACGCCGTCAAGGTCCTCGAGGGCAACCTCGGCAAGACCGGCGACGAGGCCACGGGTGTCGCGGTCGTCCGCCGCGCCGCCGTCGAGCCGCTGCGCTGGATCGCCGAGAACGCCGGCCTCGAGGGCTACGTCATCACCTCGAAGGTGGCGGAGCTCGACAAGGGCCAGGGCTTCAACGCCGCGACCGGCGAGTACGGCGACCTGGTCAAGGCCGGCGTCATCGACCCGGTGAAGGTGACGCGCTCCGCCCTGGAGAACGCCGCCTCGATCGCCTCCCTCCTCCTCACCACCGAGACCCTCGTGGTGGAGAAGAAGGAAGAGGAGCCGGCGGACGCGGGCCACGGCCACGGCCACGGTCACTCCCACTGAGGCTCGTAGCTCGTAGCTCGTAGCTGAGAGCTGAGAGCTGAGAGCTCAGAGCTCAGAGCTGAGGCCCGGTGCCCCCGTCGCGGGGGCACCGGGCCTCGTGCTTTCCGCCCGCTCCTATGTCTCCACGGCGCCGAGCTGCCCCATGAGTCCGAGCAGGTCGTACTGCCACCACCCCTCGACGATCTTCCCGTCGTCCCGGAACCGGTGGATCACCGTCCCGGTCATGGTCACGTCCATGCCGGTCGGCTGGAGCCCCATGAAGTCCCCGGTGTGGCTGCCCTTCCACGTCCAGCGGGTGCAGACCCGGTCGCCCTCGGCGAGCTGGTCGTCGACGGTGAAGGAGAAGTCGAAGCCGCCCCGCCACATCTCCACCTCGCGCCGGACGGCGTCCATGCCGATGACGTCCTGCTCGTTGGTCGGATCGTGGTCGTGGTACCCCTCGGCCAGCACCTCGTCGAGCAGCGCGAGCTCCTGCTGGGTGGCGATCATCTCCATGAGCCGCCGGGCGTTGGACTTGTACAGCGCCTCGTCCCTGACCACGTCCAGGTCGGTGAAGGTCGGCATCTCGTCACAGAGCGCGACCATCTCCCGGAAGATCCGGTCGGTCTCGGGAAGCTGGGAGTTACGCATGGCCACGTCGTAGGAGGGGAACTCGACGATCTCCACGATGTGGGAGCCGTCGGAACGGTCCTTGCCGACCATGCTGTGGGTCGCGGTCCGTTTTCCCTGGGTCTGCTCGACCCACTCGTCCATGAGCCGGTTCAGATCGTCCACCCGACTCGTCTTGCAGTCGATTATCTGTACGAACGTCATGACGCCTCCCGACCCCGGGACAGGACCCTTCCAGTCTAGGTTGGACGCATGGAGCGGGCAGGGGGAGCGGCGGTCTACGCCGAGTGCTGGAGGTCTGACGCCCGTACCTCCTCCGCGAACGGTTCCCCCCTCCCGTACCGCGCCACCTCCTCGATCGCCTGGTCCGCCATGCGGTGCAGTTCGTTGCCGAGGGAGCCCGCCACGTGGGGGGTGAGCAGGACGTTCGGGAGGGTGTAGAGCGGGGAGTCCGGGGGTGGGAGTTCCGGGTCCGTCACGTCGAGGGTCGCGTGGAGGCGGCCCGCGAGGAGGTGGGGGAGGAGCGCCGTCTCGTCGATCAGGGAGCCGCGGGCCGTGTTGATCAGGGTGGCGCCGTCGGGCATCGCGGCGAGCTGGGCAGCGCCGATCATGCGGTACGTGGACGGGAGTTGCGGCGCGTGGACCGAGACGACCGTGCTGCGGGCGCAGAGGTCGTCGAGGCCGGTCAGCTCCACGCCGGGCGGCGGGACGTCGACGTACGGGTCGTACAGGAGGATCTCGAAGTCGAAGGGGCGGAGGAGTTCGACGACCCGGCGGCCGATGCGGGAGGCGCCGACGATGCCGATCGTGCGGCGGTGGTTGCCCCAGGCGGCGGATTCGGTGAGCCACGCGTGGTCGGTGCGGAGTTCGGCGTAGCGCTGCGCCGAGCGGAGGACCTGCTTCCCGGCGAAGAGGATCGCGGCGAGCGTGTACTCGGCGACGGGCAGCGCGTTGGCGGTGGCGGCCGTGGTGACGCGGAGGCCGCGGTCCCAGCAGGCGTCGGTGATGTGGTGCTTGACGGAGCCGGCGGCGTGGACGACGGCCCGGAGGCGGGGGGCGCGGTCGAGGACCTCGGTGGTCAGCGGCGTGGCGCCCCAGCCGGTGAGGAGGAGTTCGGCCTCGGCGAGGGCGGCGGCGGTGCGCGCGTCCGGGGCGGTGAGGTCGTGGGCGACGAAGCGCGGGTCGGTCCTGGCGAGGGCCGCGAGGCGCTGCCGGTGGGCGTCGGTGAGCAGGCGTTCCGCGGTGTCCGGGCCCATCGCGAGGAGGAGGGCGGGGCGGTTGTCAGTGGCGGGGTGCATCGTGGGACGTGTGCTCCTCACTTGACGCTGCCGGCGGTCAGACCCGCCTTCCAGTGGCGCTGGAGGGAGACGAAGGCGATGACGAGGGGGACGACGGCGAGCAGGGATCCGGTGACGACGAGGGGGTAGTAGTCGGGTTCCGCGTGGGCGTTGCTGTTCCACGCGTACAGGCCGAGGCTCAGGGGGTAGAGCTTCTGGTCCGAGAGCATCACCAGGGGGAGGAAGAAGTTGTTCCAGATGGCGGTGAACTGGAAGAGGAAGACGGTCACGAAGCCGGGCATGACCATGCGCAGACCGATGGACCAGAAGACGCGCAGTTCGCCGGCCCCGTCGATACGGGCCGCCTCCAGGGCCTCGTCGGGGATGTAGCCCGCGCAGAAGACCCGGGAGAGGTAGACGCCGAAGGGGTTGACGAGGACCGGGATCAGGACGGCCCAGTAGGTGTTGACGATGCCGACCTCGCTGGCGAGGAGGTACATCGGCAGGGCGAGCGCGGTGGTGGGGACGAGCACACCCAGGAGGACGACGCCGAAGAGCTTCTCCTTGGCCCGGAAGTCGTAGACGTGGAAGGCGTATCCGGCGGCGACGCTGACGAGCGAGCAGGCGAGGGCGCCGAATCCGGCGTAGAGGAGGCTGTTCAGGTACCAGTGGAAGTAGATGCCGTCGTTGTACTCGGCGAGCCGGGACAGGTTGCCGCCGAGGTCGAAGCCCTCGAAGGAGAAGGCGTTTCCGGCGAGGAGGCCTCCGGCGTCCTTGGTGGCGGCGGTCAGCAGCCAGACGAGCGGGAAGAGCATGTAGACGACGGCGAGGACGAGGGCGCCGTTGACGGCGGTCCTGGAGAGCCATCTGTTCGTGGCGGTGGTACGGGGCTTGCTCATGCGCGCTTCCCCTTCCGGCCCGTCAGTCGTGTCACCGCGAAGGAGAGCAGCGCGGCCGTCAGGGCCAGGAGGACCGAGGCCGCCGCCGCGAGCCCGTAGTCGTTGCGGTCGAAGGCCGCGGTGTAGGCGTACATGTTCGGCGTCCAGGTGGAGGTGACGGCGGAGCCGGTGCCCTTGTTGAGGATCAGCGGCTCGGTGAAGAGCTGGAGGGAGCCGATGATCGTGAAGAGCCCGACCATCGCGAGTGAGGCCTTGACCAGCGGGACCTTGATGGAGAAGGCGATGCGCCAGGCGCCCGCCCCGTCGACCGTGGCCGCTTCGAGGACGGAGCGGTCGATGGCCTGGAGGGCCGCGTAGAAGATGACCATGTTGTAGCCGAGCCACTCCCACAGGGCGATGTTGACGATGGAGGGCAGCGCGCCTTCGGGGGAGAAGAAGTCGAAGTCGATGCCTCCCGCCTCCATGGCCTGCACGACTGGGCTGAGCTGGGGTGTGTAGAGGTAGACCCAGATCAGCGCGGCGATGATGCCGGGGACGGCGTGCGGCAGGAAGAGCGCGAGCTGGAAGAAGCGGCGGGCGCGGGCGAGGGCCGAGTCGAGGAGGAGGGCGAGTCCGAGGGCTCCGACGAGCAGCAGCGGAATGTAGAACAGGCAGTATCCGAGCAGGACGCCGAAGCCCTCGCGGAAGGCCCGGTCACCCAGCGCCGCCGTGTAGTTGTCGAGGCCGCTGAAGACGGTCTCGGTGCCGCCGAAGCCCAGTCCGGACTGCTTCTCGGTGAAGAGGCTGAGCCAGACCGCGTAGCCGATCGGCACCACCATCACCGCGGTGAACAGGAGGAAGAACGGGGTCAGCAGGATCGTGGCGGCGCGGGTGCGGGCCTTCACTCGGTCAGCCCTCGACCTTCAGGCCGCGCTTGGTGAGCTCGGCGACGGTGGCGTCGTGGCCGGCCTTGACGGCGTCCGTGATGGTCGGGCCGCCCTGGGCGATCTTGCCGAAGTGGTCCTTGATCGTGGTGTTGGTGGTGCCGGTGGTCGGGCCCCAGGACCAGCTGGGGTTGATGGACGCGCCGGAGGCCTCGAAGAGGGCGTAGATGTCCTGGCCGCCGTAGTAGCTCGCGTCGAAGGCCTTCTTGGCGACCGGGCGCAGGCTCGCGGCGGCCGGGAAGGCGGAGGAGGTGCCGGAGGCGATGCGGGCCTTCACGCCCTGCTCGGTGGTGGACATCCACTCGGCGAAGGCGACGGCCGCGGCCTTCTGCTTGCTGTCCCTGGTCACGGCGAAGGAGGTGCCGCCGAGCATGCCGCTCGCGGCCTTGCCGTCCCAGCTGGGCATGGGCGCCACGGCCCACTTGCCGCTCTGCTCGGGCAGGGTGCCCTTGAGGACGCCCGCGCCCCAGGAGGCGCCGAGGTAGCCGATGGTGGTGCCGTTCTTGAGGGAGCCGGTCCACTCGGGGCTGAACGAGGCGTTCTTGTGGACGAGATCGGCGTCGAGGAGGCCCTGCCAGTAGGCGGCGACCTTGGTGGTGGCGGCGTCGGTGGTGTCGATCTTCCAGGTCTCGTTCTCCGCCTTGAACCACTGGGCGCCGGCCTGCCAGGCCATCGCCTCGAAGGTGGTCGGGTCGTCGGGGAAGAACGTGGCGATACGGGCCTTGGCGTCGGCCTTCTTGACCTGCTCGGCAGCCTTCTTGAACTCGTCCCAGGTGGTGGGGGCCTGGACCTTGTACTTCGCGAACAGGTCCTTGCGGTAGAAGAAGGCCTGCGGGGCGGCGTCGAAGGGGACGGCCCAGGACTTGCCGCCGAGCGTGGTGAGTTCGACGGTCTGCGGGAGCAGCTTCGCCCGGTCGGCCTCGGTGAACTCGCCGCCGATGTCCTGGAGCGCGCCGGAGCTGACGAACTCGGGGAGCGAGGAGTACTCGATGGAGACGAGGTCGGGGGCGTTGCCCGCCTTCACGGCGTTGGAGATCTTGGCGTAGCCGCCGGCGGTGCCGGAGGGGATCTCCTCGAACGTCACCTGGATGTCGGTGTGGGAGGCGTTGAAGGCGTCGACGACGTCCTTGGAGCCCTTGGCCCAGCCCCAGAAGGTGATGGTCACGGGCTTGCCGTCGGCGGATGTGGTGTCGTCACCGCTGCCGCCGCAGGCCGTGAGAACGGCGAGGGCGGTCGCGGTGCCGGCTATGACACGGGATGTTCTGCTCCAAGTACGGGTCACGGCACGGCTCCTGAAGGCGGGGCGGCTGGGAGGTTGTGGCCGTGATCCTGTGACCGTTCATGACCGAAGTCAAGAGCGAAAGATTGATTGATCGAAAAAAGATCAGATCGATCGGTGGCCGCGCGCCCCGCAGGACTCCCGCACCCGCAGCCGCGGCAGCAGGCTCAGATGGCGCCGCGCCGCCTCCTCGCCGGGCCCCGCCTCACCCTCCGTTAGCCGCTCCACGAGCAGCTCCGCGGCGTACCTCCCCACCTGCCGCTTGGGCGGGGCGACCGCCGTCAGCGGGGTGTCGGCGAGGGCCGCGACCTCGTCGTCGTACGCGATCAGGGCCAGGTCCTGCGGCACCCGCACGCCCAGCTCGGCCAGGCGCTGCACGATCTCGATCGCGTCCACGTCGTTGTGGACGAGCGCCGCGCCCGACAGGCCCGAGCGGACCGCCTCGTACAGCGCCCGCACGGCCCGCTCGAAGCCCTCCGGATCCGCCTCGGCCGGCACGGACTCGATGACCGGCCGGGGCTCCTTCAGGCCGAGGGTCCCCAGCGCCTCGGCGTACCCGGCGCGCACCGCGAGCGCGGTCGGGGAGTCCCCGCGGGCCACGAGCAGCGGCGTCGAATGACCGAGTGCGAGCAGGTGGCGGAGGGCGAGGAGGACGCCGTGGCCGTGGTCGGAGACGACCCGGTCCAGACCGTCGAGCGGACTGCCGGGCTCGGCCCTGCGCTCCAGGAGCACGGCCGGTACGGGCAGTTCGGCCAGCCAGTCCCCGTAGGCGAGCCGGTCCTCGGGTCCACGCCAGCCGGGTGCGACGAGGACGCCCTCGGCGCCCGCCGCGAGCAGCCCCTCGGTACGGGCGCGGTCCTCCTCCGGCCGGTAGTCCGAGACGCGCAGCACCAGCCGGGCGCCGGCCCGTGCCGCGGCCTCGTGCGCGCCCCGGATGACCTCGGCGAAGTAGTACGTGGCGGAGGGGGCCAGCAGGCCGAGGACCAGGCCCTCGCCGGGCCGTCCCGCGGCCGGCGCGCCCTGCCCCCGGGGCCACGACACCTGGCCGTGCACCCGGTCGAGCAGGCCCTGCCCCGCCAGCGCCTCGACGTCCCGGCGGGCGGTGACGGGGGAGACCCCGAGCCGCTCGGCCAGTTCGGCGACGCGGGCGGTGCCGCGCTCGCGGACCAGGGCCAGCAGTCGGTCGTGTCGTTCGGCGGCACTCTCGCGCACGGTGTGCTCCCCCTCGCGGTGATGGTGGTCCAGGGATCAGGCTTTTGGTGGCCCAGGGACCAGGTTCTTCGACTCTAGTCCAGGAATGATCGAACGACGGGAGTTTCGATCATTCGCTCCGATTCTCTTGACGTTCGATCGAAGCCTGTTCAGGATTCCCGGCGACGCAGACGTCAGGGAGCCCTCAGGGAGCATCATGCCCACGCCGCCCGAGAACCGTGAGCTCAGTCCGTACACCGGCTGGACCCGTGCCCACTGGGAGACCACGGCCGACCGGCTCCTCCTGGCCGTACGCCCCCACACCTCCCCCCGCGGCGGCCTCATCGACCTCCCCGGACCGCGCCCCAGCTGGTCAGGCGCCCGCTCCGACGGACTGGAAGGCTGGGCCCGCACCTTCCTCCTCGCGGCCCTCCGCGTCGCGGGCGCCCAGGGAGCGGACCCCCACGGCCACCTCGACCGGTACGCGGACGGACTCGCCGCCGGGACGGCGAGACCCGGCACCGACGACCCCGACTCCTGGCCCCTCGCGACCGACACCCGCCAGGCGATCGTCGAATCCGCCTCGATCGCCCTCGGCCTCCGTCTCACCCGCCCCTGGCTCTGGGACCGCCTCGACGACCCCACCCGCCGGCGCGTCGTCGACTGGCTCCGCCCCGCCCTCGGACCGTCCCCCGTCGACAACAACTGGTGGCTCTTCGGCCTCACCGTCGCCGGCTTCCTCCAGGACGCCGGCATCGAGACCGACCGGGCCGCCGCCACGATCGACCGCTCCCTCGCCCGCGTCGAGGACTGGTACCTCGGCGACGGCTGGTACAGCGACGGCGACAACCGCGCCTTCGACCACTACAACGCCTGGGCCCTGCACTTCTACCCCGTCCTCCACGCCCACCTCGCCGGCGACCGCGCCCTCCTCGACCGGTACGGCCCCCGCCTGCGCCGCCACCTCGACGACCACGTCCACCTCTTCGACGCGAACGGCGCCCCCGCCCCCTACGGGCGCTCCCTGATCTACCGCTTCGCCGCGGCCGCCGCCCCCTGGCTCGGCACCCTCACCGGCCACACCCCCCTCACCCCCGGCGCGACCCGCCGCCTCGCCTCCGGCACCCTGCGGTACTTCCTCGACCGCGGCGCCACCGACGCACGCGGGCTGCTCACGCTCGGCTGGCACGGCCCGTACCCGCCCCTCGTCCAGGAGTACTCGGGACCCGGCTCCCCCTACTGGGCCTCCAAGGGTTTCCTCGGCCTCCTCCTGCCCGCCGGCCACCCGGCCTGGACCGACCCCGAGGAAGCCCTCCCCGCCGAACGGACCGACACCGTACGCCCGTTCGCCCCGACAGGCCTGCTCGTCCAGACGACCGCGGCCGACGGGCTCGTACGCCTCCACAACCACGGCAGCAACCACGTCCACGCCGCCGGGACGGACGAGGACGACCCCGGCTACGCCCGCCACGCCTACTCCACCCGCACCGGCCCCACGACCGGACCGGCCCCCGCCGACAACCACTTCGCCCTCCTTGCGGAGGACGGCCGGGCCAGTACGCGCGGCCCCGCCGTCCCGGCGGGCACGGGCCCGGACTGGGCGGCCTCCCTGCACACCCCCCGCCCCGGCGTCCGGATCCTCTCGGTGACCCTCGCCCACGGCCGCGCCGAGGTCCGCGCGCACCTCGTGCTCGGCGCCCCGGAAGGGACTCCCGTACGGCAGACGGGCTGGGCCACCACCCCCGACGGGCCCCACGCGGAGCTCCACCCGGTCCACGGCTACCCGGAGGCCACGAAAGCCACCGAACTCCCCACCGGGGAAACCCTTCAGGGTCCCGGCAGCCGGACCCTCGCCCTGGCGGGCGTCACACACGGCCCGGAAACCCTCTTCGTCGCCCTCGCCTCCCTCACCGCCGAAGCCGCCCCGACCCCCGTGGCCGACCTCGCGGACGTCCGGGTCACCGCCCCGCGCACGCTCACCGTGACCTGGCAGAACGGCACCACGGGCACCACCAGCAACGGCACCACCACCGGCACCACCACCCGACTGGACCTCGGCCTGGAGAACGATTGAACGTGAGCTCGATGGATCACACGTTCTGCTGATCGCTGACGCATTCGCTTCCCTCCCGCAGAACCACGGCTAGCGTCGATTCCGTGAAGCTAGCGGTGCGGGTGAAGCCGCTGCCGACGCCGGAGCAGGCGGCGGCGCTCGAAGCGACCCTGCGTTCCTGTAACGAGGCGGCAAACTGGCTCTCGGTTCGGGCCTTCGAGCATGGCCGGACTTCGCGGGCCGCGCTCCAGGTGTCGGCGTATGCGGCATCGAAGGCGCGGGGGCTGTCGGTGCGACCCGCGTTGCACGTGCTGCGGAAAGTCGCCGACGCCTATACCGCGCTGAAGGTGAATCTGAAGGCCGGGAATCTCGGCAAGCGCGGCTCGAAGCGGAACGCGAGGGCGGCTGGCAAGCCGGTCGTATTCCAGACCGATGCGGCGCAGCCGTTCGACGACCGGTGCCTCTCCTGGCAGATGGACGACTCCACCGTGTCGATCTGGGCGGCGTCCGGGCACATGAAGGGCCTCGTCTTTGCCGGCCAGGCCGAGCAGCTGGCCCTCTTGGCGGCATGCCGTAAGGGCGAGTCGGACCTGTTGCTCAAGGGGTACGTCGATGCCGCGTACATCAGCAGGGAGTGTTCCCGGTGTCATCACGTCGACTGTCGCAACCGGCCTTCACAGGCCGTGTTCGCATGTCAGGTCTGTGGCTTCGTTGAGCACGCGGACCTGAATTCGTCCCGCAACATCGCCGCTCGCGGCTGGTGGACGTGGGTTCGCGGGGCCGAGTCACAGGCCCGCCCCAACCCCGGCGGGATCACCGCCGACCCCCTGCTCCGCCCCGACCTGCGGCTCGGCGCCGGATGCCCCGCCCCGTCCGCCGGCACGCTCATCGCGGACAACGGCGGCAGGGACCGGTTCGGAAACGCCGTGTCGGCGACGACGGCTCCGAACATCGGGGCGTACGAGGGGCCGGGCCGCAACCAGTCCCGCAGAAGGGTCACTTAGGGCCGTACTTGCGGCCCGCCTTGGAGGAGACCCCGCCGAGCAGACCGCGCGGTGCCAGCTTCACCACACCCATCAGGGCCTTGTAGCGGGGGTCGGGGATCGACAGCGTCTTCCCCCGCTCCAGGTCCCCGAGCGCCGCCGTCACCAGCTTGTCCGCGTCGAGCCACATCCACCCCGGGATGTTGTCCGTCCCCATTCCGGCCCGCTCGTGGAACTCGGTCCGTACGAAGCCGGGGCAGAGCGCCATCAGCCGCACCCCGCTGCCCGCGAGGTCCCGCGCCACGCCCTGGGTGAACTGCACGACCCAGGCCTTCGACGCCCCGTACGTCCCGCGGGGCACGAAGGCCGCCACCGAGGCGACGTTCACCACCGAGCCCCGGCCGCGCTCCTTCATCGACGCGGCCGCGGCCGAGGTGAGCCGCAGCACCGCCTCGCAGTGCACCGTGAGCATCTTCAACTCGTCGGCCATGGAGACTTCGAGGAAGCGGCCCTTGTTGCCGAAGCCGGCGTTGTTCACGAGCATGTCGACCGGCTGCTTCGGGTCGGAGAGCCGCGCCTCGACGGCGGCGATGCCCTTCTCCTCCGCCAGGTCCGCAGAGAGGACCTCGGCCTCGATGCCGTGCCGGTCGTGCAGTTCGGTGGCCTGCTCCCGGAGCCGCTTCACGTCCCGGGCCACGAGCACGACATCGTGACCGTCCGCCGCCAGCCTGCGTGCGAAGGCGGCCCCGATGCCCGCGGTGGCGCCCGTAATCAGTGCAGTCGTCATACGGGCACGTTAATGCCCCGCCCGGGGCCTACGCCCCGCCGCTCGCCCCGCCGCCCGTCCGGCCGTACTTCTCCGCGTACTGGCGCGCGAGCGCGAGCAGCCCCGACTCCATCCACTCCGCGGCGGCCAACGTGGCGGGCAGCAGAGTGCGTTCGGCGGTCGCGGCGCGGTGCAGCAGGGCGACGGTGACGTCGTGGTCCGGCCGGTGCACGACCGTGATCGGGTCGCCGGCCCGCACCTCGCCCGGCACGATCACCCGCAGCAGCGCACCGGGTCCGGCCGCCGACAGGGTGAACCGCTTGACCCAGCCCTTCTCCTCGACGAAGCCCGCGAACGTCCGGCACGGGATGCGGCCGCCGGTCACTTCGAGGACGACGTCCTCACCGATCCGCCACCGCTCCCCGATCAGGGCGCCGTTCACGTCGAGGCCGAGGGTCGTGAGGTTCTCGCCGAAGGAGCCGTTGGCCAGTTCGCGGCCGAGCTCCCGCTCCCACAGGTCCATGTCCTCACGGGCGAAGGCGTACGCGGCCCGGTCGTCGCCGCCGTGGAACCGCAGGTCGCAGACCACGTCCCCGGCCACCCCGCTCGCCCCGACACCGGGCGCCCCGGGGGCCTCGATCCGTACCGGACCGTCGACGGGCCGCTTGTCGATGCCCGTCATCCCCGAGGCCGACTCGGTGTAGTCCACCGCCCGGGCGCGTCCCGCGTTCACGCTCAACAAGGTCATGCGGGCACTTTACGGGGATATCCCCAAAGGGTCGTCTATGAATTCGCCGGTTCACCCAAGATTCGCTTATGCTTGAGCGCATGATCGAGGCCCGCCACCTCCGCGTCCTGCGCGCCGTCGCCGCCACCGGCTCCTTCTCCGCCGCCGCGCGCGAACTCGGCTGCACCCAGCCCGCCGTCAGCCAGCAGATGAAGGCGCTGGAGACCTCCGCCGGCACCCCGCTGCTGATCCGGACCGGACGCGAGATGCGCCTCACCCAGGCCGGCGAGGTCCTCGTCCGGCACGCCTCCGGCATCCTCGCGGGGCTCACGGCCGCCGAGGAGGAGGTCGCCGCCATCGCGGGGCTCCGGGCGGGCCGCGTCCGCCTGGTCTCGTTCCCCAGCGGCAGCTCCACCCTCGTCCCCACCGCGCTCGCGGCCCTGCGCGCCAAGCACCCCGGCACCCGGGTCTCCCTCGTCGAGGCGGAACCGCCGCGCTCGATCGAGATGCTCAGGGAGGGCGACTGCGACGTGGCCCTCGCCTTCCGGTACGGGGCGGGGCTGGCCGAGTGGGACGACCTCGTCGTCCGCCCGCTGCTCGCGGACCGGCTCGTGGGCCTGGTGCCCGAGGGGCACCGGCTCGCCGGTGCCGGGTCGGTCGGCATCGCCGAACTGGCGGACGAGTCCTGGATCGCGGGCTGCCCGCGCTGCCGCCGTCAGCTCGTGGACGTCTGCGAGGAGGCGGGCTTCACCCCGCGCATCGACTTCGCCACCGACGACTACCCGGCCGTGGTGGGCCTGGTCGGCGCGGGTCTCGGCGTCGCCGTCCTGCCGGAGCTCGCCATCGAGTCCGTACGGCCCAAGGGGGCGCGGACCGTGACCGTGGAGCCCGCCGTGGAGCGGGAGATCGTGGCCCTGACCCTGCCGGACCTGGCCCAGGTCCCGGCCGTCGCCGCCACGCTCGACGAACTGACCCGCGCCGCCACGCGCGCGTAGGCGCCATCGCCACGCGCGCGTGGGCGCGACTCGCTCGTGTGCGGTTCAGACTCGGTCGTCGTTGAGGAAACGTTCCTTCACATGCGCTCCACGATCGGGCGGCCGTGTGCCGCCGCCGATGTCGTCATGGACGTCACGGTGGTGACAGGTGCGGCCGTCGGCGCCGCCGTGATCAGGCGGTTCCGGGCGCGTCCCATGAGCTCTTCGCGTTCGTCCTCGGTGAGGCCGCCCCATACGCCGTAGGGCTCCCGCACGGCGAGTGCGTGTGCCGCGCACTCCGCGCGTACCGGGCACCGCATGCAGACCTCTTTCGCCGAGTTCTCACGCGCACTCCGTGCCGCGCCGCGCTCTCCCTCCGGGTGGAAGAACAGGGAGCTGTCCACCCCGCGGCAGGCCGCGAGGAGTTGCCAGTCCCACAGATCGGCGTTGGGTCCGGGAAGGCGGGAGAAATCTGCCATTGCGCTAGTCCCCTTGAAACCGTGTCGAACGGATAGGTGGGCGGGTGGATGGCTGATCGGCCGGGGCTCCTCGGGCCCCGACGACTCGGGGTAGTACAACTACTGTCGAAGTAGATGTAAATATGACTCATTGCGAATCTAGCCGCAGACACTGCGAAAAGGGAAGAAAACCCGCTAAATGGGGCATAGCTTTCGATGATGGACGGAAGGGCCGCGTCGCTCTCCTCCGCTTACGGCTCCTCACGTAGAGTGCCGAAGGCTGCCGTCCGACCCGTAACTCTTTCGAGTGACCGTCGTTGAGTGTGCGGAGGCGGTTGAAGGAACAAGCGATCGGGCAGGTGTCCGAGAGCGTCAATCGCACAGGTGACGATACGTACCAGCCCTGGAGGCTCAAGGTGACGCGCAACAGCTGCGAGAGCCACGGAGGTCAGTCATGACATCCGTCCTCGTCTGCGATGACTCCCCGCTTGCCCGAGAAGCGCTCCGCCGCGCGGTCGCGACCGTGCCCGGTGTCGAGCGCGTGACCACCGCGGCCAACGGCGAGGAGGTCCTCCGCCGCTGGGGCGCGGACCGCTCGGACCTGATTCTGATGGACGTACGCATGCCCGGTCTGGGCGGCGTCGAGACCGTCCGCCGGCTGCTCTCCGCGGACCCCGGCGCCCGGATCATCATGCTCACGGTCGCCGAGGACCTCGACGGCGTCGCGCTCGCGGTCGCCGCGGGTGCCCGTGGCTATCTGCACAAGGACGCCTCGCGCGCCGAACTGCGGGCCACCGTCACCCAGGCGCTCGCCGACCCGACCTGGCGGCTCGCCCCGCGCCGGCTCCGTTCGGCCGAGATGGGCGCCGCGCCCACGCTCACCGCGCGCGAGATCCAGGTCCTCGAAGGCATGAGCCACGGCCGGTCCAACGCGGAGATCGGGCGCGAGCTCTTCCTCTCCGAGGACACGGTCAAGACGCACGCCCGGCGCCTCTTCAAGAAGCTCGGCGCCTCCGACCGGGCGCACGCGGTCGCGCTGGGTTTCCGCTGGGGCCTGGTGCGCTGAGTCGCAGGTCACCGGCCTTCTCCCCGTCCGCGTCCGCGTCCGTCGTGGGGTGGACGGGGTGGGCTTGTGTCACTTCCCCGCGGAATGCCGCATCCTTGAGATGTGGAGTTCCTCGGGGACGAGTCGATCGAGCGGGAGGGGAGGGCGCGGGAGATGAGTTCCGGCGCACCTGCTCATAACGCTTCGGTGCACAACTACGGACGCGGTGCCGCGAACGCAGAGGCGTCGGGGCACCATGGAGCGATGCGCGACGACGAGACCGTGGGGTCCCCCATGCCTGCCGGGCAGGGGGAGATCGGCGCGCTCGTGCGCCGTGCGGTCGAGGGCGACGCGCAGGCCACACACGACCTTCTCGCGCGTGTGCACCCGCTCGCCCTGCGGTACTGCCGCACCCGCCTGAACCGGCTGCCGGGGGACGCCCGCCACTTCGTGGAGGACCTCGCCCAGGAGGTCTGCGTCGCCGTCCTCATGGCCCTGCCGCGCTACAAGGACACGGGCAGGCCCTTCGAGGCCTTCGTCTTCGCCATCGCCGGACACAAGGTCGCCGACCTCCAGCGGGCCGCCATGCGGCACCCCGGGGCGACGGCCGTGCCCTCCGACGAGATGCCGGAGCGGCCCGACGACTCGCTCGGCCCCGAGGAGCGCGCGCTCCTCAGCGAGAACGCCGAGTGGGCCAAGAAGCTGCTGGCCAACCTCCCGGAGAACCAGCGCGAACTGCTCGTGCTGCGGGTCGCCGTCGGGCTGACCGCCGAGGAGACCGGGCAGATGCTCGGCATGTCCCCCGGGGCCGTCCGGGTCGCGCAGCACCGTGCGCTCAGCCGGCTCCGCGCGCTCGCCGAGCAGTGAGCATTCGCTCCGAACAGTGGATGTTCTCGCCGAACAGTAAGCGTTGCTGAGGCCTGTCAGCCCTTTCGTACACGTACAAACGTCCAAAGCTTCCGGCTGATCTTGATCGTGGAATGAGACACGGCTCAGGCCCGTTAGCATGGACATCCGCACCGATCAAGGCCATTTGGGGAAGGTGTCATGACTGCAAACGTCGACGGAGTGCCCGAGAAATTCGCGACACTCGGGCTGACCTACGACGACGTGCTGCTGCTGCCGGGCGCGTCCGAGGTCCTCCCGAACGCGGTCGACACCTCGTCCCGCATCTCCCGCAACGTGCGCGTGAACATTCCGCTGCTGTCGGCGGCGATGGACAAGGTCACCGAGTCCCGCATGGCGATCGCCATGGCGCGACAGGGCGGCGTGGGCGTGCTCCACCGCAACCTGTCGATCGAGGACCAGGTCAACCAGGTCGACCTCGTGAAGCGCTCCGAGTCCGGCATGGTCACCGACCCGATCACCGTGCACCCGGACGCGACGCTGGCCGAGGCCGACGCGCTGTGCGCCAAGTTCCGCATCAGCGGCGTCCCGGTGACCGACCCGGCGGGCAAGCTGCTCGGCATCGTCACCAACCGCGACATGGCCTTCGAGTCGGACCGCAGCCGCCAGGTGCGCGAGGTCATGACCCCGATGCCGCTGGTCACGGGCAAGGTCGGCATCTCCGGTGTGGACGCGATGGAGCTGCTCCGCCGCCACAAGATCGAGAAGCTGCCGCTCGTCGACGATTCCGGCATCCTCAAGGGCCTCATCACGGTCAAGGACTTCGTCAAGGCCGAGAAGTACCCGCACGCCGCCAAGGACGCCGAGGGCCGGCTGCTCGTCGGCGCGGCCGTCGGCGCCAGCCCCGAGGCGCTGGAGCGGGCGCAGGGCCTGGCCGCGGCGGGCGTCGACTTCCTGATCGTCGACACGTCCCACGGCCACAACAGCAACGCCCTGAACTGGATGGCGAAGATCAAGTCCAGCGTCGGTGTCGACGTCATCGGTGGCAACATCGCGACGCGTGACGGTGCGCAGGCCCTGATCGACGCCGGTGTCGACGGCGTCAAGGTCGGTGTGGGCCCCGGCTCCATCTGCACCACGCGCGTCGTCGCCGGCATCGGGGTCCCGCAGGTCACCGCCATCTACGAGGCGGCACTCGCCGCCCGCGCGGCCGGTATCCCGGTCATCGGCGACGGCGGCCTGCAGTACTCCGGCGACATCGGCAAGGCGCTCGCCGCCGGCGCCGACACGGTCATGCTGGGCAGCCTCCTCGCCGGCTGCGAGGAGTCGCCCGGCGAGCTGCAGTTCATCAACGGCAAGCAGTTCAAGTCGTACCGCGGCATGGGCTCGCTCGGCGCGATGCAGTCCCGCGGCCAGGGCCGGTCGTACTCGAAGGACCGCTACTTCCAGGCCGAGGTGGCCTCGGACGACAAGCTCGTCCCCGAGGGCATCGAGGGCCAGGTGCCCTACCGCGGCCCCCTGGCCAACGTCCTGCACCAGCTCGTCGGCGGTCTCCGTCAGACGATGGGCTATGTGGGCGCGGCCACCATCGAGGAGATGGAGTCCAAGGGCCGGTTCGTCCGGATCACGTCCGCGGGCCTCAAGGAGAGCCACCCGCACGACATCCAGATGACGGTCGAGGCGCCGAACTACAGCAGGAAGTAACACAGCGCGACGCGTGGGGGCGGTTCCGGCATGTGGCCGGAGCCGCCCCCCACGCTTGTGTCGGGGATACTGGTAGGCGCAGACGTAGAGGGAAAGGCCACACATCGTGACTGAGATCGAGATCGGGCGCGGCAAGCGCGGCCGCAGGGCGTACGCGTTCGACGACATCGCCGTCGTCCCGAGCCGGCGCACCCGGGACCCGAAGGAGGTCTCGATCGCCTGGCAGATCGACGCCTACCGTTTCGAGCTGCCGTTCCTGGCCGCTCCCATGGACTCGGTCGTGTCGCCGCAGACCGCCATCCGGATCGGCGAGCTGGGCGGCCTGGGCGTCCTGAACCTGGAAGGGCTCTGGACCCGGTACGAGGACCCGCAGCCGCTGCTCGACGAGATCGCGGAGCTGGACGAGGCCACCGCGACCCGCCGTCTGCAGGAGATCTACGCGGCTCCCATCAAGGAGGAGCTGATCGGGCAGCGCATCAAGGAGGTGCGCGACTCCGGTGTCGTCACCGCCGCCGCGCTCTCCCCGCAGCGCACCGCGCAGTTCTCGAAGGCCGTCGTCGACGCCGGCGTGGACATCTTCGTCATCCGCGGCACGACGGTCTCCGCCGAGCACGTCTCCGGCGCCGCGGAGCCGCTGAACCTGAAGCAGTTCATCTACGAGCTGGACGTCCCGGTCATCGTCGGCGGCTGCGCCACGTACACCGCGGCCCTGCACCTGATGCGCACCGGCGCGGCGGGTGTCCTCGTCGGCTTCGGCGGCGGCGCGGCGCACACCACGCGCAACGTCCTGGGCATCCAGGTCCCGATGGCGACCGCGGTCGCCGACGTGGCCGCGGCCCGCCGCGACTACATGGACGAGTCCGGCGGCCGGTACGTGCACGTCATCGCCGACGGCGGTGTCGGCTGGTCCGGCGACCTGCCGAAGGCCATCGCCTGTGGCGCCGACTCCGTCATGATCGGCTCCCCGCTGGCCCGCGCCACGGACGCGCCGGGCAAGGGCCACCACTGGGGCATGGAGGCCGTCCACGAGGACGTTCCGCGCGGCAAGCTGGTCGACCTGGGCATCGTCGGCACCACCGAGGAGATCCTCGCGGGCCCGTCGCACATCCCGGACGGCTCGATGAACTTCTTCGGCGCCCTGCGCCGGGCGATGGCGACGACGGGCTACACGGAGCTCAAGGAGTTCCAGCGCGTCGAGGTCACCGTCGCGGACGCGCAGCACAAGCGCTGACGTCGTCCCGTACGCGTACGAGGGGCCCCGCACCGGGTGGTGCGGGGCCCCTCGGCGTGTGTCCGGCACTCAGCGGGCGGCCTTCTTGGCCGCCGAGAACGCGGCGAAGGCGGCGAGGGCGAAGAACAGGAACGTCAGGGCGTCCTTGCCCTCGTTCCAGGCCTCCGTCAGCACGCCGAACTCCTCCAGGAACAGCTCCGTGGCGGAGACGTTCAGCGCCTTGGCGCCCAGGACCGCGATGCCCACGAGCTGGCCGAGGTAGACGGCGCCGAGGGACAGCACCGCGCTGGCGATCGGCAGGACGGGGTTGCGGCCGCCGACCTTGCCGGCGGCGAGACCGACGAGGAAGCCGACACCGACGGCGGCCCAGCCGATCTCGCGCTCGATGCCGCCGATGACGGCTCCGTACACCCCGCCGGCGAC
This sequence comes from Streptomyces sp. NPDC055103, assembly GCF_053607625.1. Taxonomy (NCBI): domain Bacteria; kingdom Bacillati; phylum Actinomycetota; class Actinomycetes; order Kitasatosporales; family Streptomycetaceae; genus Streptomyces; species Streptomyces sp. NPDC055103. Next base: position 17,877 of record NZ_JBSGTX010000002.1, on the reverse strand, counting down.
GAGCCCCGCGACCAGGGCGGCCAGCAGGCCGAGCCCCACGTTGTCGCGGACGGGCGCGGGCGGCGGCGCCATCGGGTACGGCTCGGGCGCTGGGCCGTTGGCGAACGGGTTGCCGGACGGCGGCGGTACGGGCTGGCTCATGCTGCGGATCCCCCAGGGACGTGGACGCACGGATGTGCGTACGAGAGGTCCCGGAGGTTAGCAGCCCCCTGTGACGGCGCCCCAGGGGTTTCGCGTGCGGTGGCTCGGTCAGAGCCGGTGGGCCGCGCCGCCGGGGGTGGCGCCGCGGGTGTCGAGGAGGAGCTGGGCCTTCACCGAGAGGCCCTGGAGGTCGTACGTGCGGTGGTGCTGGAGCAGGACCGTCAGGTCGGCGTGGGCGGCGGCCTCGTAGAGGGAGTCGGCGCGGGGGACGGGGAGTTCGCGGACGCGCCAGTCGGGGACGTGGGGGTCGTGGTAGCTGACGGCCGCGCCCAGGTCCATGAGGCGGCGGGCGATCTCGTCGGCGGGGGAGCCCTGACGGTCCGGGAGGTCGGGCTTGTACGTGATCCCGAGCAGCAGGATCCGGGCTCCGCGGGCCGACTTGCCGTGCTCGTTGAGGAGGGTGGCGGCGCGCTGGACGACGTACTGGGGCATGCGTTCGTTGACCTGGCCGGCGAGTTCGACGAGGCGGAGCGGGCGGTGGGCGCCGATGGTGTCGACGGAGACGCCGTGGCCGCCGACGCCGGGGCCCGGGCGGAAGGCCTGGAAGCCGAAGGGCTTGGTCTCGGCGCAGCGGATGACGTCCCAGAGGTCGACGCCGAGTTCATGGCAGAGGACCGCCATCTCGTTGACCAGGGCGATGTTGACGTGCCGGAAGTTGGTCTCCAGGAGCTTGACCGTCTCGGCCTCGCGCGGGCCGCGCGCGCGGACCACCTTGTCGGTGAGCCGGCCGTAGAAGGTGGCGGCGGACTCCGTACAGGCCGGGGTGAGGCCGCCGATGACCTTGGGGGTGCCGGCGAAGCCGTGGGTGCGGCTGCCGGGGTCGAGGCGGCCGGGGGAGTACGCGAGGTGGAAGTCGCGGCCGGCCCGCAGCCCGGAGCCCGCTTCGAGGACCTCGCGGAGGAGGCCTTCGGTGGTGCCCGGCGGGACCGGGGACTCCAGGAGCACGGTGGTGTGGGGGCGCAGCCGGGCGGCGAGGGCGCGGGCCGCGTCGGTGACGGCGGTGAGGTCGAGGGTGCGGTCGGGGCCGAGGGGGGTCGGTGCGCAGAGGACGGCGGTGCGGACGCGGCCGAGTTCGGCGGTGTTCGTGGTGGGGCGGAAGCCTCCCGCGAGCATCCGGCGGATCTCGGGGGCGGTGAGGGAGCCGTCGACCGGGGAGCGGCCCGCGGCGAGTTCGGCGACGGGGCGGGGGTCGGTGTCGTAGCCGATGGTGTCGATGCCTGCGGCGGTGGCGGCCTGGGCGAGGGGGAGTCCGTGGTGGCCGAGGCCGATGACGGCGAGATCAGCGGGCATGGGGGGTGGGCCGTCCTTCCCAGTAGCCGGAGGGGACGCGGGGCGCAACCCCGGTGGACAGAACGGGGTGAACGCAATGTCAGACTAGGCGTAAATATGACCGATATGCGGCATTGTGGGGTCGAAGGTCGCCGAGTGTTATCCACAGGGTGGCGGCGAGGCGGTGGCTGAAGTCACCGGAGCGGGCCAGAATCGAAACCGGGACGGCTCCGGGGACGACCGGGACGGCTCGGGGACGACGGGAGGCGACAACCGTGAGGACAGCGACACTGGGACCGGCCGAGCGCACCGAGGCGCTCACGGCCATGGCGGAGCGAGAGTTGGACGTGCTGGTGGTCGGCGCCGGAGTGGTCGGCGCGGGGACCGCCCTCGACGCCGTCACGAGAGGGCTCTCCACCGGCATCGTCGAGGCCCGTGACTGGGCCTCCGGCACGTCGAGCAGGTCCAGCAAGCTCATCCACGGCGGCCTGCGGTACCTGGAGATGCTGGACTTCGCGCTGGTCCGGGAGGCGCTCAAGGAGCGCGGACTGCTCCTGGAGCGGCTCGCACCCCACCTGGTGAAGCCGGTCCCCTTCCTCTACCCGCTCCAGCACAAGGGCTGGGAGCGGCTCTACGCGGGCTCGGGCGTCGCGCTGTACGACGCGATGTCCCTCTCCTCCGGCCACGGCCGCGGCCTGCCCGTGCACCGCCACCTCTCCCGGCGGAACGCACTGCGGGTCGCGCCATGCCTCAAGAGGGACGCCCTGGTCGGCGCCCTCCAGTACTACGACGCCCAGATGGACGACGCCCGCTTCGTCACCACCCTCGTGCGCACGGCCGCCGCGTACGGCGCGAAGGCCGCCAGCCGGGCCCGCGTCGTCGGCTTCCTGCGCGAGGGCGAGCGGGTCGTCGGCGCCCGCGTCCAGGACGTCGAGTCCGGCGGCTCGTACGAGATCAGGGCCAAGCAGATCGTCAACGCCACCGGGGTGTGGACGGACGATACCCAGGCTCTCATCGGCGAGCGCGGCCAGTTCCACGTCCGCGCCTCGAAGGGCATCCACCTGGTCGTGCCCAAGGACCGCATCCACTCGACCACCGGGCTCATCCTGCGCACCGAGAAGTCCGTGCTGTTCGTCATCCCCTGGGGGCGGCACTGGATCGTCGGCACCACCGACACCGACTGGGACCTCTACAAGGCCCACCCGGCCGCGTCCAGCGCCGACATCGACTACCTCCTGGAGCATGTGAACACCGTGCTCGCGACCCCGCTCACCCGGGACGACGTCCAGGGCGTCTACGCGGGCCTGCGACCCCTGCTCGCGGGCGAGTCGGACGCCACGAGCAAGCTCTCGCGCGAGCACACCGTCGCCCACCCGGTCCCCGGCCTCGTCGTGGTGGCCGGCGGCAAGTACACGACGTACCGCGTCATGGCCAAGGACGCGGTCGACGAGGCGGTCCACGGCCTCGACCAGCGGGTGGCCGCCTGTGTCACCGAGGACATCCCGCTCCTCGGCGCCGAGGGCTACCGCGCCCTGTGGAACGCCCGCGCCAGAACGGCCGCGAGGACCGGCCTGCACGTCGTCCGGGTCGAGCATCTCCTCAACCGGTACGGCTCCCTGACGGAGCAGATCCTCGACCTGATCGCCGGGGACCCCGGGCTCGGGGAACCGCTCGCGGCGGCCGACGACTACCTGCGCGCCGAGATCGTCTACGCCGCCTCGCACGAGGGCGCGCGCCACCTCGACGACGTCCTCACCCGGCGGACCAGGATCTCCATCGAGACCTTCGACCGGGGTACGCGAAGCGCGCGCGAGTGCGCGGAACTGATGGCACCCGTCCTGGGCTGGGACGCCCGCCAGATCGACAAGGAGGTCGAGCACTACGAGAAGCGGGTCGAGGCCGAACGTGAGTCGCAGCGGCAGCCTGACGACCTGACGGCGGACGCCGCACGGCTCGGGGCGCCGGACATCGTGCCGATCTGACGGGCCGTCCCCGACGGGAGGGTCGCGTCGGCCGGAATCCTGCGGGAACCTGGAGGGTGTCCGGGGGCGTCGTCATCCCGGAGTGCGGACCCGGGGGCGGCACCGGTCCCGAGGTGAGGGACAATGGCCTCTCTTCCAGGGCGGGTTACCGCATCGCGCGGGAAGCGGCAGACGCGGCGGAGATCAGGGATCGCAGAGGGGACGCATGTCGGAGGCGGAGCAGTCGCGGGACACGGCGAGGGACCCCCGGCGGGACGCCGCCGCGGGGGCCGCGACCGACGGCGACCGAGGGGCGGTCCCGGCCGCGCGCGAAGCGGCGCGGGACGCGAAGGACGCGCAGGTCACGGATGCTGCGCAGGGTGCGGAGGACGCGGAGCGCGTGGACGACATGAAGCGCGCGGAGGACGTCGTGGGAGCCGGGGACGCGGTCGGCGCGAAGGGTGACGCGAGGTCGGACGAGCCTTGGGACGCTCCCGTCGCGGAGTCCGCGGAGTCCGCGGAGTCCGCGGAGTCCGCAGTGTCCGCTGACAAGGCCCCTGACGCGTCGCCTGCTAAGCCTTTCGGCGCGTCCGCTGACGAACCCTCCGACGCCCCCGCCGACGAGCCTTTCGGCGCGACGGCCCGGCTGCGGGGCACCGAGCCGTCGACCGGCAGGGCCGGCTTCGGCGCCGGGGACGGCGACGGCCAGAGCGGTGCCGGAAGCGCCGCGCGCGCCGGTGGTGCCGGTTCCGGGGGCTTCGGCGGCGACCGGTTCCGCAAGGACCCGGTGACCGAGGGCCGGCTGCTCGCCGGGCGTTACCGGCTCGGTGTGGTCCTCGGGCGCGGCGGCATGGGCACCGTGTGGCGCGCGGTCGACGAGACCCTCGGCCGTACCGTCGCCGTCAAGGAGCTCCGCTTCCCCACGAGCATCGACGACGACGAGAAGCGACGCCTCATCACCCGGACCCTGCGCGAGGCGAAGGCCATCGCCCGGATCCGTAACAACGGCGCCGTGACCGTGTACGACGTCGTCGACGAGGACGACCGTCCGTGGATCGTCATGGAGCTCATCGAGGGCAAGTCCCTCGCCGAGGCCGTGCGCGAGGACGGCACGCTCACGCCCCGCCGCGCCGCCGAGGTCGGCCTCGCCATCCTCGACGTCCTGCGCTCCGCGCACCGCGAGGGCATCCTTCACCGTGACGTGAAGCCGTCCAACGTGCTGATCGCCGAGGACGGCCGGGTCGTCCTGACCGACTTCGGCATCGCCCAGGTCGAGGGCGACCCCTCGATCACCTCCACCGGCATGCTCGTCGGCGCCCCCTCCTACATCTCGCCGGAGCGCGCCCGCGGCCACAAGCCCGGACCGGCCGCCGACCTGTGGTCGCTGGGCGGCCTCCTCTACGCGTCGGTCGAGGGCAGCCCGCCGTACGACAAGGGCTCCGCCATCGCCACCCTCACGGCGGTGATGACCGAGCCGGTCGACCCGCCGAAGAACGCGGGACCCGAGCTGGAGCAGGTCATCTACGGCCTGCTCGCCAAGGACCCGGCCCAGCGCCTCGACGACGCCCGCGCGCGGGTCCTGCTGCGGGCCGTGCTCGACGCTCCCGACGTGCCCGTCGCGGCGCCTGAGGTCTCTCCCGAGGTCACCAGGGTCGTACCGCTTCCGCCGCGCCCCGACCGGGGTCCGGTGGTTGCGGCCGCCGACCGGGACAGGACGCCCGACGCGGCCGTCGCCGCCGACCGGGTGCGGGGCGCGCTGAAGTCCGTGCGCAACGCGGCGGCGTCGGCGAAGGCCGAGCCGAAGGCGAAGCCGAGGTCCAAGGCGGCGGAGCCGGTGCGGGGCGGAGGCCGGCAGGCGCCGGCCCGCGCGCCGCTCACCGACGTCGTGCCGCGCCGCACGCTGGTGATCATCGCCGCGGTCGCCGTCCTCGCTCTCCTCGGCACGATCCTGACGGTCTCCCTCTCCGGTGGCGACAAGGACAAGCAGGTCCAGGGGACCGGCGGTGCGACGGCCTCGGCCGGCGCGTCCGGCGGTGCCGACGGGTCCGGTGGGTCCGAGGGCTCCGGCGGCAAGGGCCAGACGCCGGGCGGCCCCGGCCAGCAGGGCGGCGCACAGCCCGGGGACACCGGCTCCAACGGATCGACGGGCGCCACGGGCACGGCGGGCACGACCACCGGAACGACGACGGGGACGACGGTCGGGACGACGACCGGGCAGGGCGGCACCAAGCCGTCCGGCAAGCCCGGCGGCGGCGCACAGCTGCCCGCCGGCTACGCCCTCGTCACCCACGCGCCGCTCCACTTCTCCATGGCGCTGCCCGCCACCTTCAAGCCCCGCTCGATACCGGGATACGCGCTCGGCGTGATATTCAGCGAGAGCGGCGGCTTCCCGCGCGTCCAGGTCGACTTCAACGACAGCCCGAAGGACAACGCGCAGATCGCGTGGGAGCTGGCCAAGGCCGGTGTGGCCGTCACCAGCCAGGACTACCGGCACATCGGCATCAAGCCGGTCTCGTACAAGGGTTACCCGACGGTCGCGGACTGGGAGTTCACGCGCACGCAGAAGAGCATGACGGTCCGGGTGCTCAACCGCGGCTTCAAGGTGGACGACACGCACGGCTACTCCATCATGATCACCTGCAAGGCGGACGAGTGGAACGGCGCGGAGTGCCGGACGCTGCGGGAGACGGCGTTCGCCACGTTCAGCCCCAAGGACTGACCGGTGCCACGTATCGTGAGAGCTCGTGGACCGTACGCAGTCGACAATTGCCGCTAACTGCACGGTGCCGGACCGGAATTGACGGACTCGCGTGATCCGACGGATCCGCGGGTCCACGGGGGACAGCGTGCGCGCGTGGGGAGGCGTCGTGGACGACTACGCGGGAAGGGTGCTGGCGGACCGCTACCGCCTGCCGCTGCCGCCGACCGGTGCGGAGACGGGCGCCGGTCCGGACGCGTACGCGCACGACTTCGCCGAGACGCGCGCCTTCGACACGTACAGCGGGCAGGAGGTCCTGGTCCGCCAGGTGCCGCTGCCGGAGTTCGTCGACGCCGAGGTGCTCGACGGCGCGGACGGTCACGACCAGCCCTACGGGAGCGCCGGGCGGGCGACCCGACGGCCGGCCGAACCCGTAGTGCGCCGCGCGATCGAGGCGGCCCAGGCCGCCGCCCAGATCCCCGACCACCCGCTCCTCGACCAGGTCTTCGACGTCTTCGCGGAGGCCGGCTCGCTGTGGATAGTGAGCGAGGTCGTGGCGGCCAGACCGCTGGCCGCGCTCCTCGCCGAGCAGCCGCTGAGCCCGTACAGAGCGGCCGAGATCGGCGCAGACGTCCTCACCGCCCTGCGCGCGCTCCACGCCCACGGCTGGGTCCACCGGAACATCACCTCCCGGACCGTGCTCGTCTGCGACGACGGTCGGGTGGTCCTCACGGGCCTCGCGGTGGGCGCGGCGGAGGAGGCCCTGTGCGGCTACGCGCCCGTGCCGGAGCAGGGGGACGACGGGAGCGAGTTCGGGGCGAGGTTCGGCGCGGGGACGGCGGCCGGGACGGGGGTCGGGTTCGCGTCGCGGGAGTTCGAGCCCGACTTCCCGCTCGCGCCCGAGCCCGAGTTCGCCGAGGTGTACAGCTCCGACCTGTACGAGGCCGAGGCCGAGGTCTACGACGAGATCGGGACCGGGACCGGGACCGAGACCGGCGAGGCTGACGAGGAGGAGACCGAGGAGGCCGAGGTCTACGAGGCCGCCGCCTACGACTACGAGCCCGACGCGTACGGGGAACCCGACCCGTACGCCGCCGAGAGCCCTGACGGCCGGCCCGAGCCCGGTGGAGCCGACGCGCCCGGAGCTGATGGATACGGAGCCGACGCGTACGGTCGTGACTCCTACGGGGCCGACCCGTACGGCGCGGGGGCGAGGTCCGCCGCCGAGGTGCGGACCGGGGCGGAGCCGTCGGCCGTCGCCCCGCCGCCCACCGCCGACGTGCGGGCCGCGCGGGCCGGGGCCATCGCCGCGTACCGCGCGGGGGCGCGTGCCGCGGCGCGGCTCGGCGAGGCGGGCGCGCTCCCCGGCCCACGCCCCGCGCCGACGGAGCCGCCCACGGCAGCCGTTCCCGCACCCACGCCCCCGCCGCCGGCCCCGGTGCCCGCGTCCGGCGCGCCCGAGCCGCAGTGGTGGTCGCAGACGGCGGACGACGACGAGGACGACGACGAGGACGACGAGAGCGGCGGCACGGCGTACGGCGGCCCGCAGGCCGGTCCTCCGCCGCGCGTGCACCTCGCCGGCAACTGGAGCGACGGGCCGCACTCCGCGCGCGACGGCTCCGGACCGATCCCCGCCGGAGGCTCGGGCCCCGGCCGCGGTCCCGTACTGCCCGGTTCGGGCCGCCCGGCGCTGCCCGCCGGGTACACGGCCGCCACCCCGGACCCCGCGCGCCTCCCGGTCAGCGCCGGCGACCCCGGACCGCCCGAGCGGGTCGCCGTACCGGCCCAGGTCCACCGCGGCCCCACCACGCGCCTCGACGCCGAGCGGGCCCGCCAGACCCGGATCGCCGTCGTCGGCGCCGTCACCGAGCGCTGGGCGCCCGAGCAGGCCGGCCCCGTGCACGAGAACTGGCGGCTCGCCCCGCCCATCGGCCCCGCCACCGACCTGTGGGCGCTCGGCGCGCTCCTCTACCGGGCCGTCCAGGGCCACGCCCCGTACCCGGAGGACAGCGCCGCCGAGCTCGTCCAGCTGGTCTGCGCCGAGCCGCCGGCCTTCGCCGAGGAGTGCGGGCCGCTGCGCCCGGTCGTGGAGTCCCTGCTGCGCCAGGACCCCACCGAGCGCCCCGACTTCGAGGAGCTGCGCGGCTGGCTGCGCTCCCTCGTGCGGTCCGCCCCGGAGCCCGAGGCAGGCCTCGGAGTCGTACCGCTGCCGTCCTTCGACGAGACGCGACTGCCGATCGTGCGCCGCCGCGGCGAGCTGGTGCGCCGGCGCCGCAGGGGAGCGGGCGGGGCGGCGGGCGCGGGCCGGCACCGTCACAAGCGGGGCAAGGACCCCCGCCCCGCCGCGCCCGAGGCGGCCTTCCACGAGACCGGGCACGAGGCCGGCCGCGGGATCGGACGGGAGATCGGGCCCGAGGCCGCGTACGCGGACGCGCGGGCCGAGTTCCACGAGGAGATCCCACAGCGCGCGCCCCGCGCTCCCCGCCCCCCGCGCGCGCCGCGGAGCTCCGCCCGTGGCGAGGACTCGCCACGCGCCCTCGGCCGTACGCTGCTGCTCCTCGTCCTGCTCCTGCTCGGCGGGGCCGTGGCGTACGCCGTCTTCTTCCTGCCCGGCGAGGGCAAGGAGCCCACCGCGGGCCCGTCGGCGCCCACCAGCGCGCCCGGCACCGCACACACGGGCGCGCCGTCCACGGGCGCGGAGCCCGCCGAGCCATCGGGCGGGACGTCGTCCGAGCCCGCGCCCAAGCCGTCCACCACCCGGCCCGCGGCCGATCCGTCGGCGCCCGCCCTCGCCGCCGGGTACACGGTGCGCCAGGACCCGGAGGGCTTCCGTATCGGGGTCCCGAACGGCTGGCGGCGCAGCCCGATCAACGACGCCGGGCAAGTGCGCTACACCGGCGGGGACTTCACGATGATCGTCGTCCCCGGCCGGGACACCGTCCGTGACCACGGCTCCGACCCCCTGGAGTACCAGAACACCAAGGAGCGCGAGCTGGAGCCGTCGCGCGTGTCCAGCTGGTCGGGTGCGGAGCAGACCCGCCGTGTCGTCATCGGCAGCACGGCGACGGCGACGGGCAGTTACTGGTGGCTGGACAGCACCGGGCGTCAGGTCTTCGTCCGGAACCTCGCCCTGATCGACGACGGCCGGTACCACGTCGTGCTGGTCATCGGCCCGAACAGCGAGCGCGACAAGGTCTCCGAGATCCACGACGAGGCGACGAAGGCGTTCCGCCCGGGCCGCTGAGGCACTGAAGGCGCCGAACCGTCCGGCGGATCGTCCGTCGGGGCGCCATCGGCCCCTGGTCACAGTGCTGTTCCTATGACAGCCCCGAGGTTCCGCCGCCCGCACCCCCCTCCGTAACCTGGCATCCGAAGGAACGGGCGGGGGCAAGTGGAACATTCTCAGAGCACAGGGGCGGGGTTGTTGCTCGCGGGTCGTTACCGGCTCGGCGAGTGCATCGGACGCGGCGGCATGGGCAAGGTCTGGCGCGCGCACGACGAGGTACTGCACCGCGTGGTCGCGGTGAAGGAGCTGACGGCGGGTCGGTTCGTGGGGGAGGCCGACCGGCTCGTGCTGCACGCGCGGACGCAGAAGGAGGCCCGGGCCGCCGCGCGGATCACCCATCCGGGCGTGGTCACCGTCCACGACGTCCTGGAGCACGACAGCCGTCCGTGGATCGTGATGCAGTACGTCGACGGGCCCTCGCTCGCCGACGCCGCCAAGGAGACGGGCGCGCTCGAACCCCGTGAGGCGGCCAGGGTCGGGCTGCACGTCCTCGGCGCGCTGCGCGCCGCGCACGCGGCCGGGGTGCTGCACCGGGACGTCAAGCCGGGCAACGTCCTCCTCGCGCGGGACGGGCGCGTGCTGATCACCGACTTCGGGATCGCGGCGATCGAGGGGGACTCGACGATCACGCGGACCGGGGAGATCGTCGGCTCCATCGACTATCTGGCACCCGAGCGGGTACGGGGCGGCGATCCAGGTCCCGCCTCCGACCTCTGGTCCCTCGGGGCCACGCTGTACACGGCGGTGGAGGGCACATCGCCGTTCCGCAGGACCTCTCCGATCAGCACGATGCAGGCCGTGGTGACCGAGGAACCGCCGTATCCGGAGAAGGCCGGGGCACTCGCGCCGGTCATCGTGGCGCTGCTGCGCAAGGAGCCGGAGCACCGGCCGCGCGCGGACGAGGCCGAGCGGATGCTGCTCGACGCGATGGAGGGAAGGACTCCGCAGGCGGCGCAGGCGTACGTGCCGACCCAGCGCGTGGCGAGGGACGACCTGGCCCCGGGCGGGACCGGGGGCGACCGGAGGGCCCCGGGCGGCGAGCAGGGCACGGCGGACCCGGCGGATCCGGTCGCGGGGAGCGCTTCGGGGGGCACGGCAGCGGGCGCGGCCGGGAGTACGCCAGGTGCGGACGCGCCGGTGCGTCCGGCCGGTGGACCGCGCGCCTCCACGGCGCAGTGGCCCCACCCCGCCCATGAGCCGCCGTCGCCGGCCACCCTGGTGCCCTCCGCTCCCGCCTCTCCCCGTCCGGGCCGAGGAGGCTGGCGTACCGCCGTCCTCGCGGCGCTGCTCGCCGGACTCGTCGCGGGCGGTGCCGTCTTCGCCGCCATGAACTACGCGGACGGCGACCGGAGCGGCAACGGCGGACGGAACACGACCACCGGCCCCGCCACCTCCACCGCCCCCCAGGGCGTCGAGGCCGACATCCCGGACGGCTGGGTCCGCGTCGACGACCCGGCGGGCTTCAGCCTCCTCGTACCGAAGGGCTGGAAGCGGCAGAAGGAGGGCGACCAGATCGACTACACCCCGGACAACGGCAACCACCGCATCCGGATCAGCATCGACCCCAAGCCCGACTTCGAGAACCCGTACATGCACGCCCTCGACCTGGAGCGCGTCCTGCAGAAGCGGATGGACTACAGCCGGGTCAAGCTCCGCCAGGTCACCTACCGCGACCAGGTCCGGTCCTGCCAGTGGGAGTTCACCTGGACGGAGCGGAAGGAGTTCCCCGGGCCGCGGCACGCGATCGACCTCATGTACTACGAGGACGACGGCACGGAGTACGCCCTGTACATGTCCTCACCGGAGTCGAGCTGGGAGACCACCCGCAAGCAGTTCGACATCGTCGTCCAGCACTGGCGGGCGCCGGGGGAGTGAATCCCCCGGCGCGAGGGGCCGGAGAATCTCCTCGCCTGGCCTCCCTCAGCCGTAAGCCCCTGATCAGGGCTTATGTGCCAGTGATCGCTGGCGCGATGTGTGCACCCGGTGAAAACGCGTTACCGACGGGTACCCAAAGGGCGGAACGCCGCCTACGCTCGCCCTCATGACGGACTCGCAGGCCCCCGCAGCCCCCGCCCTTCCCGACGCCCCCGCCGCGAAGGGCGGAGCGGCCGCGCCCGCCGGCGCGACCAACCCGGTCGCGCCCGCGCCCGTCGGCGCGCGGACCGCCGCCGACGTCGTGACGCCCGAGGTGGTCGCCCGGCTCACCCGCGGAGTGGTCGGCTCCGGCCGAACCGCCAACCACACCCCCTTCACCGGGGAGAGGCTGACGGAGCTGCCCGAGGCCACCCCCGAGGACGTCGCCGAGGCCTTCGCGCGCGCCCGCGCCGCCCAGGAGTCCTGGGCCGCGACCCCGGTCAAGGCACGCGCCGCCGTCCTCCTCCGCTTCCACGACCTCGTCCTCCAGCGCCAGTCCGAGGTCCTCGACCTCATCCAGCTGGAGACGGGCAAGGCGCGCCTGCACGCCCACGAGGAGGTCCAGGCGGTCTGCGTCGCCGCCCGCCACTACGGCCGCAAGGCCGCCTCCTACCTGCGCGCCAAGCGCCACACCGGTGTCGTACCGACCCTCACCAAGGTCACCGAGCTGCGCCAGCCGCGCGGGGTCGTCGGCCAGATCGCGCCCTGGAACTACCCGCTGGAGCTCTCCGTCGGTGACGCGCTCCCGGCCTTCGTCTCCGGCAACGCCGTCGTCATGAAGCCCGACACCGAGACCGCGCTCACCGCGCTCTGGGCCCGTGACCTGCTCGTCGAGGCCGGACTGCCCGCCGAGGTCTTCCAGGTCGTCCTGGGCGAGGGCCCGGTCGTCGGCCCCGAGGTCGTCAAGCACGCCGACTACGTCTCCTTCACCGGCTCCACCCGCACCGGCCGCGAGGTCGCCCAGGGCGCCGCGGCCCGGCTCGTCGGCGTCTCCCTCGAACTCGGCGGCAAGAACGCGATGCTCGTCCTGAAGGACGCCGACATCGAGAAGGCCGCCGCCGGAGCCGTCCGCGCCTGCTTCTCCTCCGCGGGACAGCTCTGCATCTCCATCGAGCGGCTGTACGTGCACGAGTCGATCGCCGACGCCTTCCTCGACCGCTTCGCCGCCCGCACCAAGGCCATGCGGCTCGGCAGCTCCCTCGCGTACGGGGCCGACATGGGCTCCCTCGTGGGCGAGCGGCAGCTGGAGACGGTCACGAAGCACGTCGACGAGGCCGTCGCCAAGGGCGCCCGGCTCGTCGCCGGCGGCGTCGCCCGCCCCGACATCGGCCCCCTCTTCTACGAGCCGACCATCCTCGACGGCGTCGAGGCCCCGATGGCCGTCTGCTCCGAGGAGACCTTCGGCCCGGTCGTCTCGATCTACCGCTTCACGGACGAGGACGAGGTGATCGACCTCGCCAACGGCACGCCGTACGGTCTCAACTCCTCCGTGTGGACCAAGGACTCGCGCCGCGGCCACGCCGTCGCGGCCCGGCTGCGCACGGGCACCGTCAACATCAACGAGGGGTACGCCCCGGCCTACGGCAGCGTGCAGTCCCCGATGGGCGGCATGAAGGAGTCCGGTCTCGGCCGCCGCCACGGCTCGGAGGGCATCCTCAAGTACACCGAGGCCCAGACCGTCGCCCAGCAGCGGCTGATGCCGCTCGCGCCCTCCTTCGGCATGGACGACGAGAAGTACGCCGCGGTGATGAGCCTGTCCCTGAAGGCGATGAAGGCCCTGCGCCTGCGCTGACCCCGGACCGCCCCGTCCGTTTCCGCCCTTTTCCGTACGAGGAGAGCCATGACCGCGGTACCCCCTACCCAGAATCGGGATCAGGCCGAGGACGAGTCGTACGACTACGACGTGCTCGTCGTCGGCTCCGGCTTCGGCGGTTCGGTCACCGCCCTCCGGCTCACCGAGAAGGGCTACCGGGTCGGCGTCCTGGAAGCCGGACGCCGCTTCACCCGCGCGACCCTGCCGAAGAACTCCTGGGACGTGAAGAACTTCCTGTGGGCCCCGGCCCTCGGCCTCTACGGCATCCAGCGCATCCACCTGCTGGGCAACGTGATGGTGCTCGCGGGCGCCGGTGTGGGCGGCGGCTCCCTCAACTACGCCAACACCCTCTACGTACCGCCGAAGCCGTTCTTCGACGACCCGCAGTGGAAGGACATCACGGACTGGCAGGACGAGCTGCGGCCGTACTACGACCAGGCGCAGCGGATGCTCGGCGTCCGGCTCAACCCGACGACGACCCCCTCGGACGTGCACCTCAAGGCGGCCGCGCAGGCGATGGGCATCGGCGACACCTTCCACATGGCGCCGGTCGGCGTCTTCTTCGGGGACGGCCGCGACGCCGTCAGCGGGGACGAGGCCGGCACGGCGAAGGCGAAGCCGGGAGCGGAGGTCGCCGACCCGTACTTCGGCGGCGCGGGCCCGGCCCGGCGTGCCTGCACCGAGTGCGGCGAGTGCATGACGGGCTGCCGCCACGGCGCCAAGAACACCCTCAACGAGAACTACCTCCATCTCGCCGAGAAGGCGGGGGCGACCGTCCACCCCATGACCACGGTCGTCACCGTCACCGAGGACTCGCGCGGCGGCTACGCGGTACGGACCCTGCCCACCGACGACCGGAAGAAGGGCAAGGGCCGGACCTTCCGCGCCCGCCGGGTGGTGATCGCGGCCGGCACGTACGGCACGCAGACCCTGCTGCACCGGATGAAGGACGGCGGGCTGCTGCCCCGGATCTCGCGCAGGCTCGGCGAGCTCACCCGTACCAACTCCGAGGGCCTGGTCGGCGCCCAGACCACCGACCGGCGCTACCGCAAGAAGCACGGCAAGGAGAAGGCCGACTTCACCCGCGGCGTCGCCATCACCTCCTCGATCCACCCCGACGCGAACACCCACATCGAGCCGGTGCGGTACGGCAAGGGCTCCAACTCCATGGGCGGTCTGACCGTCCTCCAGGTGCCCTACGGGGCCCACCGGGTGCGGAACTGGTTCCTCAACCTGCTCAGGCACCCGACGCTCGCCGCCCGCTCGCTCTCCAACTGGCACTGGTCGGAGCGGACCATCATCGGTCTGGTCATGCAGTCCCTCGACAACTCCCTGACGACCTATCGCAAGCCCGGCGGGCTCGGAAAGGGCCTGCTCACGGCCCGCCAGGGGCACGGGGCGCCGAACCCGGTGCAGATCCCGGAGGCCACCCGGGCCGCGAGCCTCCTCGCCGAGGAGATCAACGGCTTCGCCGGCTCCAACATCGGCGAGCTGATGGGCACCCCGCTCACCGCCCACTTCCTGGGCGGCTGCCCGATCGGCGCCGACGCCGAGTCCGGCGTCATCGACCCGTACCACCGGCTCTTCGGCCACCCCGGGATCTCCGTCGTCGACGGGGCGGCCGTCTCCGCCAACCTCGGCGTCAACCCGTCCCTGACGATCACGGCGCAGGCGGAGCGGGCGATGTCCTTCTGGCCGAACAAGGGCGAGGAGGACCCGCGGCCGCGGCAGGGAGAGGCGTACGTACGGCTGGCGGCGGTCGAACCGAAGTCCCCGGCGGTCCCCGCCGAGGCGTTCGGCGCCCTGCGGCTGCCGTTCCTGGGCATCCCCACGGTCCCGCCGAAGAAGGAACCGGGAAGCCCGGCTCCGGAGAGCCGGACGCCGGGGAGCCCGGCGCCGGAGAGCCAGGCATGAGAAAAGGCGCTGCACCCCCCTCCGAGTGCAGCGCCTTTCCTGCTTTTGGTGATGCTGCATAGATGACCCGCGACCGGCGGGATTGGTTGTAGCGGTTGCACAGGATCTTCGTGTGACGCGCGTCACTCCGGAGGATCGTCCGCGAGAAAGGGCCCCGTGCCGCGATTCCGGTCGCGGCGCGGGGCCCTTGGGCGTCGGCGCCGGGGGATCGCGCCGCGCGGGGAGGAGAGGGGGACGGACGTGCGGGTACGGGGGAGAAGAGGGGGGAGAGGTCGACCGGTTGCGGCCGGCCCCGAGCGTCCCCGGGGCCGACCGCCCTTGCTGGTGACCGGGCTGCTGTCCCCTGCTGCCCGGTCACACGCGCTGGTGCGAGGTCCCACGGCGCACCGGAGGTACGCCACACGCCCCAGCGAAGCCACGCGTGGTTTGTACGGGCCCGCCCCTGGCTGGCACGGACACCCGGACCAACGAAGCCGGGTCGCGGCCGGTCACGCGCCGTACGGGTGAGAGAGGGATCGAACTCAGATGCGGCCCCGGCACAGCTCCAGCATGGTCATCGCGAGGGACGTACCGGGCTTGCCCAGCGCGTCACGGTAGTGACCGAGGACCTCCATCTCGCGGGCCAGGTTCACCCGGCGGCCTCCGGAGGAGATCCGGGCCTCCTGGATCACGGCCGAGACGGCCATCCGTTCCTGGATGAGACCGATGATCCGGTCGTCCAGCGAGTCGATGCGCTCGCGGGCGTCACCGATCAGCGTCGCCGCCTCGGCGGTGCGCGCGCCGGTCTTCTCGGTGACGGTGGTGTTCGTAACGGTGGTGTGCGTCGTCATGGTGGGGCTCCTCGGGGTGTCGGGTGCGGAGCCCCGGGGCGACAAGGCCCGGAAACGACAGAACGCCCCGGGCCTTGTCGGCCCGGGGCGCCTGGGAAGTCGCTTGTCAGTTGCTCAAGCAGCACGACCATGGCAGCCGGACGGGCCGGTGCCATAGGTAAAGACGAAGGTCGAGAGCTTGCGCATGGCGACAGTATGGACCCCGCCCCGGACCCCGGGCCAACCCCGGTTCGGATGGTGAGACGAAAAGTGCGACCGGCGCGCCGGTAGAATCGACAAATAGCACCCCCCCTTCGGGGGACCCCACCTACCGCCGGAAGGCCGCCGTAGTGTCATCAGCGACCCCCGCTGCCGCGCCCGACGTCTCCAACCCGGACGTAGTCCTCGTTGTCGACTTCGGCGCCCAGTACGCCCAGCTCATCGCCCGCCGCGTCCGTGAGGCCCGGGTCTACAGCGAGATCGTCCCGTCCACCATGCCGGTGGCCGAGATGCTGGCCAAGAACCCGAAGGCGATCATCCTCTCCGGCGGCCCGTCCTCCGTGTACGCGGAGGGCGCCCCCCGCCTCGACCGCGAGATCTTCGAGGCGGGCGTCCCCGTCTTCGGTATGTGCTACGGCTTCCAGCTGATGGCGACGACCCTCGGTGGCACCGTCGACAACACCGGCGCCCGCGAGTACGGCCGTACGGAGCTGCACGTCGCCAAGGCCGGCTCCACCCTCTTCGAGGGCACCCCGGTCGAGCAGTCCGTGTGGATGTCGCACGGCGACGCCTGCTCCGCCGCCCCCGAGGGCTTCTCCGTCACCGCGTCCACGGACGTCGTGCCGGTCGCCGCCTTCGAGAACGACGAGAAGAAGCTCTACGGTGTCCAGTACCACCCCGAGGTGCTGCACTCCACGCACGGCCAGCAGATCCTGGAGCACTTCCTCTACCGCGGCGCCGGCATCCAGCCCAGCTGGACCACGGGCAACGTGATCGAGGAGCAGGTCGCGGCCATCCGCGCCCAGGTCGGCAACAAGCGCGCCGTCTGCGGCCTCTCCGGCGGTGTCGACTCCGCCGTGGCCGCCGCGCTCGTGCAGAAGGCCATCGGCTCGCAGCTCACCTGCGTCTACGTCGACCACGGCCTCATGCGCAAGGGCGAGACCGAGCAGGTCGAGAAGGACTTCGTCGCCTCCACCGGCGTCAACCTGAAGGTCGTCGACGCGCAGGAGCGCTTCCTCGCCGCCCTCGCCGGCGTCTCCGACCCGGAGACCAAGCGCAAGATCATCGGGCGTGAGTTCATCCGCGTCTTCGAGCAGGCGCAGGCCGAGATCGTCGCCGAGTCGGCGGGCACCGGCGAGGACGTCGCGTTCCTCGTCCAGGGCACGCTCTACCCGGACATCGTCGAGTCCGGCGGCGGCACCGGCACCGCCAACATCAAGTCCCACCACAACGTGGGCGGCCTCCCCGAGGACCTGGAGTTCGAGCTCGTCGAGCCGCTCCGCCAGCTCTTCAAGGACGAGGTCCGCATGGTCGGCCAGGAGCTCGGCCTGCCGGAGGAGATCGTCCAGCGCCAGCCCTTCCCCGGCCCCGGCCTCGGCATCCGCATCGTCGGCGAGGTCACCAAGGAGCGCCTGGATCTGCTGCGCGAGGCCGACGCCATCGCCCGCGAGGAGCTCACCGCGGCCGGCCTCGACCGCGAGATCTGGCAGTGCCCGGTCGTCCTGCTCGCCGACGTCCGCTCCGTGGGCGTCCAGGGCGACGGCCGCACCTACGGCCACCCGATCGTGCTGCGCCCCGTCTCCTCCGAGGACGCGATGACGGCCGACTGGTCGCGCCTGCCCTACGAGGTGCTCGCCAAGATCTCGACCCGCATCACGAACGAGGTCGCCGACGTGAACCGCGTCGTCCTCGACGTCACGAGCAAGCCCCCGGGCACCATCGAGTGGGAGTGATCCCTCCCGCACCGCCCGGGGCCGTACGCGTCTGACGCCGTACGTGCCCGAAGCCGCCGC